>JAUNTQ010000020.1 GCA_030538605.1 Pseudomonadota bacterium | reverse complement strand
GTCTCCTTCGCCTTCTCCGTCTCCGTCTCCGTCTCCTTCGCCTTCGCCCTCTCCCGCCCCTACGCCCGCGCCCGCGCCCATCACCGGCGACGCGCAGCAGATCCTGGGCAACGCCATGCTGCGCGCGGTCAGCCGGCCCAAGGACACGGAGCTCAATGGAAGCCTGCCCTTCGTTGCCTTTTTCGGGATGTACCGAATGCGCATGGGCAGCGTTCTGTTTCACGATATTCTGCCCAGGGCCACGGAGCAGCCCGGCGTCTACGTCAAACCTGAGGAGGACTACGCTTCGCTCGAGTGCCGGGCCGACAGCGCCGGCAAGCGCGGAAAAGCCCTCATGACTTACCAGCGCACCGTGGTGCAACCCGGCCAGCCCTATTCAGCCGCAGGCGACTACGTCAAGATGACGTATGAAAACTGTATTGGCATCGAAACCGGCAGGCTTCTCAACGGCACCATCAAGACCACGTTCATGCGCGAACTCAAGGGCCATTACGCCCCGCCGCAAGGCAATGCGCCCCAGGTGTTCTTCCGTGCCGAGTTCATGCCCTTCCAATCCGAACTCCTGGCAGCGAATGGCACGCCCACAGGTTCGTTCTTCCGCTTCGAGGGGCGCGTCGAGGGTTACTTCGCCACCACCTCGCCCTACAACCTGGTGGACATCATCGCGGTGGAATCCGGCTCCGAAGTACGCATCCGCGAACGCGGCCGTGACGACGAATACACCGAGTGGACGGGCGCCTACGGCAGCAACGGCGGTGGCAGGCACACCTACCGGCTGTCCGGCAACGACGTGACCAATCTGTTCGTGGAAACCGGCAACGTCCTTGAGGGCCTCGACTTCACCCGTTCCGACTACACGCCCACCGCGGGCACGCAGATCGGCACCACCAACGGCGGCGGTCGGGTCACCATCGAGTACACGAACAGAGGCCCCGTGCTGCGCTGACGCGCTCGCATCAACCCGCACCAGCGGCAAGCCCTTTACGCGGGGCTTGCCGCTTTTTTTTCAGGCCGCCAGCCAGCCCGCCTCGCGCGCCAGGCGCAGCAGTTCCACCCGGTTGGCCGCGCCGGCCAGTTGCAGCAGGTTGGTCATGTGCATCTTCACGGCGCGCTCGGTCAGGCCCAGCGTGTCGGCGATGCCCTGGTTGCTCAGGCCCTTGCCGAGGTGCCGCAACACCTGCAGTTGCCTGGGCGTCAGGCGCTGGTGCAGGGCGCCGGCGGGCAGGTCGGCCGGTGGCTCGGGCTGCCATGGCCGCCCTTGCAGCGCTGCTTCGATCACTGGCCACATCACGCCCACTTCGTCGCTTTTGCAAATGAAGCCGTGGGCGCCGTGTTGCTTGCAGGTCAGCGGCAGATGGCCGCGCGTGTCGCCGGTGATGACCAGGCGCGCCACGCGCGGGTGTTCGCGCGCGAAGGCAACCAGCGCCAGCAGGCCGCTGTCGTGTTCGCCGTGCAGGTGCATGTCGATCAGCACCGCGTGCACCGGCTCGCGCACCGCCCGCGCCAGCGCTTCGGCCAGCGTGGCGACACCCTCGACCCGCAATTGCGGGCGCAGCGCCGTCAGCGCCTGCACGAAGCCCGCCCGGTACAGCGGGTGGTCGTCCAGCAGCAGCACGGTGGCGGTGGGGGTCAGCGCATTGAACACCGAACTATTTTAGTAATTCGGCCCGCGCGCCCTGCGCGGCGCTTCTCGCTAGAATCAATCACCGGGCCCAAGTTTTTCTTGGCCCGGTTTTTTGTGCGCGCCACAAAGCAGCCGGGGCCAGGCCAAGCGCCCATTTCGCAACCCTCGAATGGAGCTTGGAACTCTGATGGAAATCTTCGACTACGACCACGTCTTGCTGCTGCCTCGCAAGTGCCGCGTGGAAAGCCGCAGCGAGTGCGATGCCAGCGTCGAATTCGGCGGCCGGCGCTTCAAGCTGCCGGTGGTGCCGTCGAACATGAAGACGGTGATGGACGAGAACGTCTGCGCCTGGCTGGCCGAGCACGGCTACTTCTACGTGATGCACCGGTTTGACCTGGACAACGTGGCCTTCGTGCGCGCCATGAAGGCCAAGGGCCTGTTTGCCTCGATCTCGGTGGGCGTCAAGCCGCACGACTATGCGGTGATCGACCAGCTGGCGGGCGACGGGCTGGTGCCGGAATACATCACCATCGACATCGCCCACGGCCACGCCGACACGGTGCGGGACATGATTCGCCACATCAAGGCCCAGCTGCCCGATGCCTTCGTCATCGCCGGCAACGTGGCCACGCCCGAGGCGGTGATCGACCTGGAAAATTGGGGCGCCGACGCCACCAAGGTGGGCGTGGGCCCGGGCAAGGTGTGCATCACCAAGCTGAAGACGGGCTTTGGCACCGGAGGCTGGCAACTGAGCGCGCTGAAGTGGTGCGCGCGCGTGGCCACCAAGCCCATCGTGGCCGATGGCGGCATCCGCAGCCACGGCGACATAGCCAAGAGCATTCGCTTTGGGGCCACGATGGTGATGATCGGCTCGCTGTTCGCCGGGCACGAGGAATCGCCCGGGCGCACGGTGGAGGTCGATGGCGAGCTGTTCAAGGAGTATTACGGCTCGGCCAGCGACTTCAACAAGGGCGAATACCGCCACGTCGAGGGCAAGCGCATTCTGGAGCCGATCAAGGGTCGCCTGGCCGACACGCTGACCGAGATGGAGCAGGACGTGCAAAGCTCCATCAGCTACGCGGGCGGCAAGAAGCTGCTGGACATCCGCAAGGTGAACTACGTGATCCTGGGCGGCGACAACGCGGGCGAGCACCTGCTGATGTGAGCTTGGGCTGTTGGCCCCTTCCCCCAGTGGGGGAGGGAGCAAGAGACATCTGATTGCTTATGCGTTTAGATATAAAAAGTGAGCTGTTTGCGTACGGTTTAAAAAGATTTCAGAATCATTTAATACTGAAATTACTTTAAACCGTACGCAAACAGCTCACTTTTTATTACACCAAGTGCCGCTCACAGCCCATCCAGCCAACAAACCATCTCTTTCGCGTCCTTCGCGAATCCTTTGCGCCTTTTGCGTTCCGGCTGCTCGGCTGTTTTCAAGCCCTCAAGCTCATTGCAGCGTGTCCTTGAAGCCCGGCGGCAAAGGCAAGGGCATGACGGCGATGCCTTCGTCCAGCAGCTCCTCGGTCTGCTCGGCGGTGGCCTGGCCACGGATGCCGCGCTCGGCCACTTCGCCGTGGTGCATGCGGCGGGCTTCGTCCGCGAAGCGCTCGCCCACGTCTTCCGTGTGGGCCATCACGCGCCGCACCATGTGCAGCCACGCGGCCTGCAAGGCGGTGGGCGGCAGGCTGGCCACGGACGCGGCGGATGCCGCCGGTGGCGCATCCGGCTGGGCCTGCGCGGGGGACGCGGAGGCCTGGGCTTCGGTGCGCGCGGGCGTGGCACCCAGGTTAAGACGGGGGGCGCTGGGCAGCTTGGCCACGTGGGTGTCGCCGCACAGGGGGCAGGCCACGAGCTGGCGCGCCAGCTGGCTCTGAAAATCGTCTTCCGACGCGAACCAGCCCTCGAAGCCGTGGCCGCTCGGGCATTGCAGGTCTAGCACTTTCATCGTGAATCCGGTTGGGCAGCAGAGGTCGGGCCGTGCGCCCGCAGCACGCCGGGCGAGGGACGCTCAAGACACGTCTTGCCAGTCCAGCGTCCACCGGCCAGCCTGCACATTTTGCAGCCAGAGCGCGCCGATGAGTGTCTTGGCGTCGGTGATTCGGCCCTGGCGGCACCAGTCGTCCAGCTCGTGCAGGCTGGCGCTGAACACGTCGAGAAACTCACCTTCGTCCAGTGCACGCGCACCCGCTTGCAGGCCACGGGCGAACCAGATGTCGATGAACTCGGTGGAATACGACACGACCGGGTGCAGCACGCCCGCGCGCGCCCACTGGCGGGCGGTGTAGCCGGTTTCCTCGCGCAGCTCGCGCCGGGCGCAGGCCAGGGCGCTCTCGCCCGCATCGAGCTTGCCCGCCGGAAACTCGATGATGGTCTGGCGCACGGGGTAGCGGTATTGGCGCTCCAGCACCACGCGCGGCTCGCCGCCATCGGCTTCGAGCAGGGGCACGATCATCACGGCGCCGGGGTGCACGATGTATTCGCGCTGGGTGAGGCTGCCGTCGGGCAGGCGCACGTCGTCACGCATGGCGTGCAGAAAGCCGCCCTTGAACAGCTCGTGGCTGCTTTCTCGGCGTTCTTGCAGGTGCTGCTCGTCGCTCATGCGCAGTCAGGCCGCTCAGGCCTTGCGGCGCAGCAGGTAGCGGTAAACGAAGCCGGGAAACGCCAGGGTGAGAAAAAGCGCGCCCGACACGGCGTAGAACTCCCAGCCCTGCGGGTAGATGCGGCCCAGGCTTTTCTCGATGACCAGGCCCATGCCGCCGACGATGAAGTACCACAGCACCAGCTCCAGCACGCGCCAGCCGAGCGACTTGACGCCGCCGCCGGGCAGCGGCAGCACGGCCATGAGGCGCTGGTTGACGAAGGGCAGATTGGCCCCCACGAAAGCCAGCGCAATGAGTAGCCAGATGAATCCGCTGTTGGTCATGGCAGCCGAGGCGAGAGGGTCAAGAAGGCGGGCATGGCCAGCGGGCGCGGGGCGTGTCAGGCACCCAGCGTCTGCACGATGGCGCGCACGCACAGCGCCATGAGCGCGCCCGGCAGGATGCCCAGCACCAGCAGCAGCGCACCGTTGAGCGAGAGCACGGCGCGCATGTCCAGTGGCGCGCGGATGGGCGTGGTGCTGAGCGGCTCATCGAAGTACATGACCTTGATGACGCGCAGGTAATAGAAAGCGCCGATGAGCGACATGAAGACGGCGAACACCGCCAGCCCGATGTGCACGGCCTGGCCCGTGCTCACCAGCGCCTGCAGCACCGAGAGCTTGGCCTGAAAGCCCACCAGCGGCGGAATGCCGGTCATCGAAAAGAGGCAGATGGCCATGATGCCGGCATACAGCGGGCTGCGCTGGTTGAGGCCGGCGAAGTCGCTGATTTCCTCGCTCTCGAAGCCTTCGCGCGCCAGCAGCAGGATCACGCCGAAGCTCGCCAGCGTGGTGAGCACGTAGGTCACCACGTAGAACATGGCGGAGCTGTAGGCGTTGGCGGTGGACTGGGTGTTGCCGTCCACCACGCCGGCCATCAGGCCCAGCAGCACGAAGCCCATGTGCGAGATGGTGGAGTAGGCCAGCATGCGCTTGATGTTGGTCTGGGCGATGGCGGCCAGGTTGCCGATCAGCAGCGAGGCCATCGCCAGCAGGCCCAGCATCTGCTGCCAGTCGAAGGCCAGCGGCAGCAGCCCTTCCACCAGCAGGCGCATGGCCATGGCGAACGCGGCCAGCTTGGGGGCGGAGCCGATCATCATCGTGACCGCCGTGGGCGCGCCCTGGTACACATCAGGAATCCACATGTGGAAGGGCACGGCGCCGAACTTGAAGGCCAGGCCCGCCACGATGAAGACGAGGCCGAACACCAGCACGCGGTGGTCCACCTGCCCGCTGGCGACGGCCTTGGAGACTGCGCCGATGTCCAGCGTGCCGGTGGCACCGTACATCATCGACAGGCCATACAGCAGGAAACCCGAGGCCATGGCGCCCAGCACGAAGTACTTCATGGCGGCTTCGACCGAGGGCGTGTGGTCGCGGCGCAGCGCCACGAGCGCGTAGCTGGCCAGCGTCAGGCATTCCAGGCCGAGGTAGATCAGCAGGAAGTTGTTGGCCGAGATCATCACGAACATGCCCAGCAGCGAGAACAGGCCGAGTACGTACCACTCGCCGCCGCGCAGCATGCCGCGCGCCGCCACGTAGCCGCGGCTGTAGACGAAGACCACGAGCACGGCCAGCGCGGCAAAGCACTTGAGCCAGTTGGCCATCGGGTCGCTCACCACCATGCCGCCGAAGCCGTGAATGGTGCGTCCGCCCGACGCATACATGCCCGTCACCACCGCCAGCGCCGCCAGCGTGAGCAGCGACAGCACGTGCGCCACCGTGCGGCCACGGCTCTTGTCCACCAGGTCCAGCAGCAGGATCACGCAGGCCATGACCAGCAGCAGCACCTCCGGGTAAATGGCCACCCAACTGAATCTGTCAATCATCTTGTCTGTGTCCTCAATAAGACTTGCGCAATTCGGCCTGATCTGACCCTCTGGGCACCTTGGAATGCCTGGGGGGTGTTCCGTTTTGCGTCAGTCGTGCTCAATTCAGCTTGGATGCGTTCACTTGCTGGATCAGACGCGTCACCGACGCGTCCATCACGTCGGTGACGGGCTTGGGGTGCAGGCCCATCCAGAGCACAGCCACGGCCAGCACGGCCAGCATGACGAACTCGCGCGTATTGATGTCGGAGAGCTGGCGCACGTCGTCGTTGACCATGGGGCCGAAATACACGCGCTTGAACATCCACAGCGTGTAGGCCGCGCCCAGGATCAGCGCCGTGGCAGCCAGCAGGCCGATCCAGAAGTTGGCCTTCACGGCCCCCAGGATCACCATCCACTCGCCCACGAAGCCCGCCGTGCCCGGCAAGCCGCAGTTGGCCATGGCAAACAGCAGCGCAAAGGCGGTGAAGCGCGGCATGGTGTTGACCACCCCGCCATAGCTGGAGATTTCGCGCGAATGCACCCGGTCGTACAACACGCCGATGCACAGGAACATGGCACCAGAGACGAAGCCGTGCGCAATCATCTGCACCAGGCCACCGGCAATGCCCAGTTCGTTGAACAGGAAAAAGCCCAGGGTGACAAAGCCCATGTGCGCCACCGAGGAGTAGGCAACGAGCTTTTTCATGTCCTGCTGCACCAGCGCCACCAGACCCACGTAGATGACGGCCACTAGCGACAGGGCAATCATCAGCCAGGCCCACTCGCGCGAAGCATCGGGCAGGATGGGCATGGAAAAACGCAGGAAACCGTAGGCACCCAGCTTCAGCATGATGGCGGCCAGCACGGCCGAGCCGCCTGTGGGCGCTTCCACGTGGACATCGGGCAGCCAGGTGTGCACCGGCCACATGGGCACCTTCACGGCAAACGCGGCAAACATGGCAAAGAACAGCAGCGTCTGCGCCTGGCCGGGCAGCATCAGGCCGTGCCAGGTCTGGATGTCGAAGCTGCCGCCGGCCTTGGCATACAGGTAGATGAAGGCCACCAGCATGAGCAGCGAGCCCATCAGGGTGTAGAGGAAGAACTTGAAGGCCGCGTAGATCTTGTTGGGCCCGCCCCAGATGCCGATGATGAGGTACATCGGAATCAGCGTGGCCTCGAAGAACATGTAGAACAGCACGCCGTCCAGTGCGCTGAACACGCCGATCATCAGGCCCGAGAGGATGAGGAAGGCCGCCATGTACTGGTTGACCTTCTTCTGGATGACCTCCCAGCCGGCGACCACCACGATGACGGTGATGAAGGCCGTCAGCAGCACGAACCACACCGAAATGCCATCCACGCCCAGGTGGTAATTGACATTGAAGCGCTCGATCCACGGCGTCTTTTCGACGAACTGCATCTCGGCCGTGCCAAGACGAAAGCCCGCGTACAGCGGCAAGGTGACGAGGAAACTGACGATGGAGCCGATGAGTGCGATCCAGCGCACCAGCGGCGCCTGTCCCTCCCGGCCCATCGCCAGCAACACGGCACCGATGACGATCGGCGTCCAGATGGCAAGGCTCAACCAACCCATTTTGTAATCCTGCCCTTGTCCTTACTTGTTGAGCCAGACGAAGTACGTCATCAGCACGAAGATGCCCAGAATCATCACCAGGGCGTAGTGGTACAGGTAGCCGGACTGCAACCAGCGCACGATGCCCGACACCCAGCCCACCAGCTTCCACGAGCCGTTGACCACCGCGCCGTCGATGAGCGCGCGGTCGCCGCCTTTCCACAGCCCGGTGCCCAGCATGCGGGCGCCGCGCGCGATGACGTTCTCGTTGAACCAGTCGATGTAGTACTTGTTTTCCAGCAGCGTGTACACGGGCTGAACGCCGCGCTTGATGCTGGCAGGCAGGGCCGGGTTGATGATGTACATGTAGTACGACAAGGCCACGCCCGCAGCGGCGAACCAGAACGGCAGCGTGACGAAGCCGTGCAGCGCCATGGGCAGCCAGCCGTGGATGTTTTCTGCCAGCTCGGCCATGCCGCGGTGGCGCATGACGTCGATGAAGATCACGTCCTTGAAGAAGTCGCCGAACAGCATGGGCATGAGCGCCCAGGCACCGATGAACACGGACGGAATGGCCAGCAGCACCAGCGGCAGCCAGACGACCCAGGGAGATTCGTGCGGCTTGGCTTCATGACCGTGGTGGGAGTCGTGGTGCCCGTCGTCGTGGTGGGCATCGGGGTTCTGGTCGTAACGTTCCTTGCCGTGGAAAACAAGGAAATACAGGCGGAACGAGTAGAAGGCCGTGACGAACACGCCCGCCAGCACGGCGAAATAGGCAAAGCCTGCCGCCGGCAGGTTGCTGGCGTGCACGGCCTCGATGATGGCGTCCTTGGAGTAGAAGCCCGAGAAGAAGGGCGTGCCGATCAGCGCCAGAGAGCCGAGCAGGAAGGTGAACCAGGTGATGGGCATGTACTTGCGCACGTTGCCCATCCAGCGGATGTCCTGGTTGTGGTGCAGACCCATGATGACGGAGCCCGCCGCCAGGAACAGCAGCGCCTTGAAGAAAGCGTGCGTCATCAGGTGGAACACCGCCACCGAGTAGGCCGATGCGCCCAAGGCCACGGTCATGTAGCCCAGCTGTGACAGTGTGGAATAGGCGATGACGCGCTTGATGTCGTTCTGGATGATGCCCAGAAAGCCCATGAAAAGGGCCGTGATGGCGCCTATGATGAGGATGAAGTTGAGCGCCGTGTCGGACAGCTCGAACAGCGGCGACATGCGCGCCACCATGAAAATGCCTGCCGTGACCATGGTGGCCGCGTGAATCAGCGCGGAAATGGGCGTGGGGCCTTCCATCGAATCGGGCAGCCAGACATGCAGGGGAAACTGCGCCGATTTGCCCATGGCCCCGATGAACAGGCAGATGCAGATCACGGTGATGAGCATCCAGTCGGTGCCGGGAAAGCCCATCGCGCCCAGCTCACGCGCCTGCGCGAAGGTCTCGCTGTAGTTCAGGGTGCCGGCGTAGGCGGCGATCAGGCCGATGCCGAGAATGAAGCCGAAGTCGCCCACGCGGTTGACCAGGAAGGCCTTCATGTTGGCGAAGATGGCCGTCGGCTTGTTGTACCAGAAGCCGATGAGCAGGTAAGACACCAGGCCCACGGCCTCCCAGCCGAAGAAAAGCTGCAGGAAGTTGTTGCTCATGACCAGCATGAGCATGGAGAAGGTGAACAGCGAGATGTAGGAGAAAAAGCGGTTGTAGCCCGCGTCTTCTTCCATGTAGCCGATGGTGTAGATGTGCACCATGAGCGACACGAAGGTGACCACGCACATCATCATGGCGGTGAGGCTGTCCACGAGAAAGCCCACTTCCATCTTCAGGCCACCGATCACCATCCACTCGTAGAGCGTCTGGTTGAAGTGCGCGCCATCCACCAGCACGCTGCGCAGGGTGAGCGCCGAGAGGATGAACGCGATGCCGACCCCCGCGATGGTGGCCGTGTGCGACGCGGCGCGGCCCATGCGGTTGCCGCCGAAGGCGGTGCCCAGAATGCCGGCCAGCAGCGAACCGACCAGGGGGGCCATCGGCACGGCCAGCAAGGTGGTGGCGGAAAGGGTCTGGCTCATTGCTCTCGTTAGCCCTTCAGCGAATTGAGTTCGTCCACGTTGATGTTGGACTTGTTGCGGAACAGCAGCATGAGGATGGCCAGGCCGATGGCTGACTCGGCGGCCGCCACCGTCAGGATGAAGAACACGAAGACCTGCCCGTGCATGTCGCCCAGGTAGTGGGAAAAAGCCACGAAGTTCAGGTTGATGGCCAGCAGCATGAGCTCGATCGCCATCAGCAGCACGATCAGGTTCTTGCGGTTGAGAAAAATACCGACCACCGACAGCGCGAACAGGATTGCGCCGAGCGTGAGGTAATGGGCCAGCGTCAATGTCATTTCTTGACCTCCTCGGTGGCCTGGGGTGCGGCCGGCTCGACGGGCGACGGGGCTGGCCGTGTGGGGGTCATCTTGACGATCTCGAAGCGGTCGCGGGCGCGCACACGCACCTGCTCGGACGCATCCACCTTCTTGGAGTCCTTGCGCTCGCGCAAGGTAAGCGCGATGGCCGTGATCATGGCCACGAGCAGGATGACCGCGGCAATCTCCACCGGATAGAGATACTCCGAATACAGCAAGGCACCCAGTGACTGCGTGTTGGAGTAAGGCACGACCTGGCCTGCGGCATTGGTCATGGTTTCGGATACATCAGGTGCCTCGCCCACGCCAAAGCCGCCGAACAGCACCACGGCCATTTGCAGTGAGATGACCGCGCCCATGGCGGCCGCGAGCGGAAAGTGCTTCCAGAAACCCTGGCGCAGCGTGTCCATGTTGATGTCCAGCATCATGACCACGAACAGAAACAACACCATCACGGCGCCCAGATACACCAGCACAAGGGCAATGGCCAGGAACTCTGCCTTGAGCAGCAGCCAGATGCCGGACGCCTGCGAAAAGGTGAGCATGAGATAGAGCACCGCATGCACCGGGTTGCGCGCGGTGATCACCCGGAATGCCGCGAACAGCATGATCAGGGCGAACAGGTAGAAGAAGCCGGTCTTGACGTCCATGGGTGTGTCTTGTGTGTGGCGGGCCAGCCCTGCTCAGCGGTATTTGGCGTCAGCCGCCTTGGCAGCGGTGATTTCGTTCTTGTATCGGTCGCCCACAGCCAGCAGCATGTCCTTGGTGAAATACAGGTCGCCGCGCTTTTCGCCGTGGTATTCGAGGATGTGCGTCTCGACGATGGAGTCCACCGGGCAGCTTTCTTCGCAGAAGCCGCAGAAGATGCACTTGGTCAGGTCGATGTCGTAGCGCGTGGTGCGGCGCGAGCCATCTTCGCGCTCGCCCGCCTCGATAGTGATGGCCATGGCAGGGCACACGGCCTCGCACAGCTTGCAGGCAATGCAACGCTCTTCGCCGTTGTCGTAGCGCCGCAAGGCGTGCAGACCACGAAAACGGGGCGACAAAGGCGTTTTTTCTTCCGGAAACTGAACCGTGACCTTGCGGCGGAAAGCGTAGCGGCCGGTCAGGGCCATGCCCTTGAGCAACTCCACGAGCAGGAAGCTCTTGAAGAAGTCCCGGAGGGAAAAAGGTGAAGCAGCAACAGATGCCATGACGTGTTTCCTGTGCCGTTCAATGCCAGATGTTCCAGGGGCTGTGCAGCCAGAAGCCAACCACCAGCAGCCAGAACAGGGTCACGGGAATGAAGATCTTCCACCCCAGACGCATGATCTGGTCGTAACGGAAGCGGGGGAAAGTGGCGCGAATCCAGATGAACATGGATACCACCACGAAGGTCTTCAGGCCCAGCCAGATCCAGCCGGGGATGAAGTCCAGACCTGCCACGGGAGGCAGCCAGCCGCCGAGGAACATGATGACGGCCAGAATGGACACCAGCCACATGCTGGCGTACTCGGCCAGGAAGAAGGTGGCAAAACCCATGCCCGAATACTCGACCATGTGACCAGCCACGATCTCGGCCTCACCCTCCACCACGTCGAAGGGGTGGCGGTTGGTTTCGGCCACGCCGGAAATCAGGTAGACCACGAAGATGGGCAGCAAGGGCAGCCAGTTCCACGACAGGAAGACCAGCCCCATGTCGGCGGCCATGCCGCGCCCCTGCGACAGCACGATTTCCGTCAGGTTCATGCTGCCTGCCACCATCAGCACGACCAGGAAGCAAAAGCCCATGGCGATCTCGTAGCTGACCATCTGCGCCGAGGCGCGCAAGGCACCCAGAAACGCGTACTTGGAGTTGGACGCCCAGCCCGCGATGATGACGCCGTACACCTCGATGGAGGTGATCGCCATGACCAGCAGCAAGCCAGCGTTCACGTTCGCCAGCGCCTGCTCCGGCCCGAAAGGAATCACCACCCACGCCGCCAGCGCCGGCATGATGGCCATGAGCGGGCCGAGAAAGAACAGGGGCTTGTTCGCTGCCGTGGGACGAATAATTTCCTTCGTCAGCAGTTTGACTGCATCCGCAATGGGTTGCAAAAGGCCGAACGGCCCCACACGGTTGGGACCGTGGCGCACCTGCATGAAACCCAGCAGCTTGCGCTCCCACAGCGTCAGATAAGCCACCGCCCCCATGAGCGGAAGCAACAGCGCCACGATCTTGATGAGGTTCCAGATCACGGGCCAGACCATGCCTGTCCACCATGCGCCGGCAAACAGGTGCAGGCCGCCGTTGTAGATCGCGTCGATCATGCCGAGGCCTCCTGGCGCGCATCGGCGGTTTGTTGCAGCGAAGGCGCACGCCGCACGATGCCGTCGAGCTGATAAATGCCCACTGGCGCAGGGGCCGGCATCGCTGCGTCACGCTCGGGCGCAGCGGTGGGCGCCGACGTACGATTGCTGAGGCGGTCTTGCCCGATACGCTCCAGCGCCACCCCACCCAGGGCCTGCGCCAGCACTTCCGGCGACGACTCGTAAGGCGGCTGGGTGACGCCCAGCATGTCCGCCAGCACGCGCAGCACTTTCCAGCCCGGGCGTGCGTCGCCCAGCGGCCGCACGACGGCGTGGAAGCTCTGCACAAGCCCTTCGGCATTCACGAAAGTGCCGGATGTCTCGGTGAACGGCGCAATCGGTAGCAGCACGTCACTGACGTCGAGGTTGGTCTTGAACGGGCTGAGGGTGACCACCATGTCGGCCCCCCGCAGCGGTGCATGGGTGTCCAGCCCGGGCTCGCAATGCAGCAGCATGGCCGCTTTGAGCCCGCCCGCCAGCATTTGCGCCGCGTGCTTGCCATGGGGCCCCGGCAAAGCGCCCACCACCTGGGCACCCACCGTATTGGCAGCTTCCGTGAGATAGCCCACCGATGCGCCCGTGTGCTCGCCAATCCACTGGCAAAGCGCCAGCAGGGTGGACGCCTGCGGGTGATGCGCTGCCGCGTTGCCGATCAGAATCGCCCGGCGCTCGCCGGAAAGCAGTGCCAAAGCGATGGCGCGGGCGTCATCCGTGGCCTGCGCTTCGTCTGGTGTCGCCATGCCTTTTTCATGGGCCACGGCTGCCGCAACCGACGCCAGCGCCGATACCCAGTGCGAAGCATCGACCGTGGCACTGGCCGCCAGAGGCATCGCCCAGGCGCCTGCGTCCGGCAGCAGCGCGCGCGACGTGACCGCCGTGACCGCGCAACCCTGGCGCGTCGCCTGTCGGATGCGCTGTGCGAACAAGGGGTGATCCTTACGCAAATTGGAGCCCAGCACCAGCACACTCTGGAGCTGTGACAGCGATGCAATCGACGTGCCCAGCCAGCGCACGCCTTCCGGTGCCACGAACTCGGTGTGACGCAGCCGATGGTCGATATTGGCGCTGCCCAGGCCGCGCACCAGTTGCCCAGCCAGATACAGCTCTTCCAGCGTGCTGTGGGGGCTGACCAGTGCGCCAATGGCGTCTGCGCCATGCTCGGCCTTGATCTGGCCGAGGCCGTTGACGACGTACTCCAGCGCCGTCTGCCAATCCACCTCTTCCCACTGCCCGCCCTGCTTGAGCATGGGTCGGGTCAGGCGCTCTTCACCATTGAGCGCTTCATAGGAGAAGCGATCGCGATCGGCGATCCAGCACTCGTTGACCGTTTCGTTCTCGAGCGGCACGACGCGCATGACCTTGTTGTTCTTGACCTGAACGATCAGGTTGGCACCCGTGGAGTCATGCGGGCTGATGCTCCTGCGGCGCGACAGCTCCCAGGTGCGTGCGTTGTAGCGGAACGGCTTGCTGGTAAGCGCCCCGACCGGGCAGATGTCGATCATGTTGCCCGACAGCTCGGAATCCACCGACTGCCCGACAAAGGTTTCGATTTCGGCGTGCTCGCCCCGGTTGGCCATGCCGAGTTCCATCACACCGGCAATTTCCTGGCCGAAGCGCACGCAACGGGTGCAGTGGATGCAGCGGCTCATTTCCTCCATGGAAATGAGGGGGCCCACGTCCTTGTGGAACACCACGCGCTTTTCTTCGGCATAGCGCGAGCCTGAACTGCCGTAACCCACGGCCAGATCCTGCAACTGGCATTCGCCGCCCTGGTCGCAGATGGGGCAATCCAGCGGGTGGTTGATGAGCAGAAACTCCATCACCGACTTCTGCGCCTTGACCGCCTTGTCGCTCTGCGTGCGGACGATCATGCCCTGCGTCACGGGCGTGGCACATGCAGGCACTGCTTTGGGCGCTTTCTCCACGTCCACCAGGCACATGCGGCAGTTCGCGGCAATGGAGAGCTTCTTGTGGTAACAGAAGTGGGGAATGTAGGTGCCCGCCTTTTCAGCCGCATGCATGACCATGCTGCCTTCGAGCACTTCCACCTTCTTGCCGTCGATTTCTAGTTCAACCATGGGCTTTCAATCTTCAAATGCCGAACGCCTTAGGCCGCTGCTTTTTGTGCAGCCTCGATCTTGGCCGCGAACTCGTGCCGGTAATGCTTGAGCATGGCCCGCACGGGCATGGCGGCCGCGTCACCAAGGGCGCAGATGGTGCGGCCCATGATGTTCTCGGCCACGTTGTCCAGCTTTTCCAGATCCTCGGGACGCCCCTGGCCATGCTCGATGCGATCGACCATGCGCCACAGCCAGCCCGTGCCCTCGCGGCAAGGGGTGCACTGACCGCACGACTCGTGCATGTAGAAGTAGGACAGGCGCAGCAGCGTTTCAACCATGTCGCGCGTTTCGTCCATCACGATGACCGCACCGGAGCCCAGCATGGAGCCTGCCTTGGCGATGGAGTCGTAATCCATCGTGCACTGCATGATGACGTCGGCCGGCAGCACCGGAGATGACGATCCGCCGGGGATCACCGATTTCAGTTGCCTGCCGCCACGCACCCCACCCGCGAGCTCCAGCAAGGTGGCAAAGGGTGTGCCCAGCGGAATCTCGTAATTGCCGGGCCGCTCGACGTCGCCCTGGATCGAGAAGATCTTGGTGCCGCCGTTGTTTGGCTTGCCGCACTCCAGGTAGGCCTGTCCGCCGTGGCGAATGATCCAGGGGGTGGCGGCAAAGGTTTCGGTGTTGTTGATGGTGGTGGGTTTGCCGTAAAGGCCGAAGCTGGCGGGAAACGGCGGCTTGAACCGCGGTTGCCCCTTCTTGCCTTCCAGCGATTCGAGCAAGGCCGTCTCTTCACCGCAGATGTAAGCCCCGAAGCCGTGGTGCGCATGGAGCTGGAAGTTGAAACCGCTGCCCATTACGCCGTCGCCCAGATACCCTGCCTCGCGCGCCTGCACCAAGGCCGCCTCGAAGCGTTCGTACACCTGGAAAATCTCGCCGTGAATGTAGTTGTAGCCCACGCTGGCACCCATCGCATAGGCCGCAATCGCCATGCCTTCGATCACCGCGTGCGGGTTGTACATCAGGATGTCGCGGTCCTTGAATGTGCCCGGTTCGCCTTCGTCTGAATTGCACACGACGTATTTCTGCCCCGGGAAATTGCGGGGCATGAAGCTCCACTTCAGGCCCGTGGGAAAACCCGCACCACCACGGCCACGCAGGCTGGAGGCCTTCAGTTGGGCAATCACCTCGTCCTGCGTCATGCCTGGGCCGCCGTCCTGGCCCAGGATCTTGCGCAGCGCCTGATAGCCCCCACGCGACTCGTAGTCCTTCAAGCCCCAGTTGGCACCGTCCAGGCTGGCATAGATCTGCGGGTTGATATGGCGGCCATGGAAGCAGGTTTCCACGCCTTTGGCCTGAAACTGCGCGAGGATGTCTTTGACACGGGCCATGTGATCAGTCCTCTGCGGTACGCAAGCCGTCAACCAGTTGGTCAAGCTTGTCATGAGACATGAAGCTGCACATGTGCCGGTCGTTGACCAGCATCACGGGCGCATCTCCACAGGCACCCAGGCATTCGCTCGGCTGCACCGTGAACCGACCGTCGACGGTGGTGCGGTAAGGCTCCACGCCCAGCTTCTTGCACAGGTGGTCAAGCGCCTGCGGACCGCCGGCAAACATGCACGGGGCATTGGTGCAGACGTTGAGCTTGAACCGCCCCACCGGCTGCTGGTTGTACATGTTATAGAAGGTAGTCACCTCATGCACCGCCATGGCAGGCATGCCCAGGTAGGTGGCCACGGCCTTCTCGCTTTCGGGGCTGACCCAGCCCTGCTCCTGCTGCACGATGGACAGGCAAGCCATCACCGCAGACTGCTTCTGGTCAGCGGGGTATTTCGACACCTCACGCGCAAAGCGCTCGCGCGTCACGTCGGACAGGGCCGGCACAGCGGCGGGTGCAACGTCTGCACTCATCGATCAATTTCTCCAAACACGATGTCCAACGTGCCGATGATGGCCACGGCGTCCGCCAGCATGTGACCTTTGGCGATTTCGTCCAGTGCGGCCAGGTGGGCAAAGCCCGGGGCGCGGATCTTCATGCGGTAGGGCTTGTTGGCACCATCGCTCACGAGGTAGATGCCGAATTCGCCCTTGGGATGCTCCACCGCAGCATAAGCCTCGCCCGCTGGCACGTGCATGCCTTCGGTGAAAAGCTTGAAATGGTGAATCAGGTCTTCCATGTGGGTCTTCATGCCTTCACGCGAAGGCGGTGCGACCTTGTGGTTGTCGGTGATGACGGGGCCAGGGTTGGCGCGAAGCCAGTCGATGCACTGCTTGATGATGCGGTTGGACTCGCGCATTTCCTGCACGCGCACCAGATAACGGTCGTAGCTGTCGCCGGTTTTGCCGATGGCGATGTCGAAATCCAGCTTGTCGTATACCTCGTAGGGCTGCTTCTTGCGCAAGTCCCAGGCCACGCCCGAACCACGCAGCATGGGCCCGGTCATGCCCAGGTTCAGCGCGCGCTCGGCACTGACGACGCCGATGCCGACCGTGCGCTGCTTCCAGATGCGGTTGTCCGTGAGCAGGGTTTCGTACTCGTCCATGCACTTGGGAAAGCGCTGCGTGAAATCCTCGATGAAGTCCAGCAGCGAACCCTTGCGGTTGGTGTTCAGCGCGTCCAGGGCCTTGGCGTTGCGAATCTTGCTGACCTTGTACTGCGGCATGGTATCGGGCAAATCCCGGTACACGCCGCCCGGACGGAAATACGCAGCGTGCATGCGCGCGCCGGACACCGCCTCATACATGTCGAGCAGGTCTTCGCGCTCGCGGAAGGTGTAGATGAGGATGGTCGAGGAGCCGCAGTCGTTGCCGTGCGAGCCGAGCCACATGAGGTGATTGAGCAGGCGCGTGATCTCGCTGAACATGACACGGATGTACTGCGCGCGGACAGGCACCTCGATACCAAGCATCTTTTCGATCGCCAGGCAATACGCGTGCTCGTTGCACATCATGGACACGTAATCCAGACGATCCATGTAGGGCAGCGTCTGGATGTAGGTCTTGTGCTCGGCCAGCTTTTCGGTGGCGCGGTGCAGCAGCCCGATGTGCGGGTCGGCGCGCTGCACGACCTCGCCATCGAGTTCGAGCACCAAGCGCAGCACTCCGTGCGCCGCAGGGTGCTGCGGGCCGAAGTTGAGGGTGTAGTTCTTGATCTCAGCCATGGGTCAAAGACGAGCGCGCCAAGGGCGTGCTCAGTGCAGCCCCCCGTAGTTGTCCTCGCGGATCACGCGGGGGGTGATTTCACGCGGCTCGATCGATACCGGCTCGTAAATGACGCGTTGACGGTCCGCGTCGTAACGCATCTCGACATGGCCCGACAGCGGAAAATCCTTGCGAAACGGGTGGCCAATGAAGCCATAGTCGGTGAGGATGCGTCGCAGATCGTCATGCCCTTCGAACAGGATACCGTACAGATCGAACGCCTCGCGCTCATACCAGTTGGCGGCGCTCCAGATGCCCGCCACCGAATCCACCACCGGGAACTCGTCGTCCGCACAGAACACGCGCACGCGCACGCGCTGGTTCAGGCTCACGGACAGCAGGTGCGACACCACCGCGTAACGCGGCCCTTCCCAGCGGCCATCACCGTAGGTGGAATAGTCTAGGCCGCACAGATCAATCAACTGCTCGAAGCGGCAGCCCGGGGACTCGCGCAGGGTTTGCATGACGGCAAGGTAATGCGCCGGGGTCACCGTCACGGTGACTTCACCCAGCGCCACGCCGATGTGTTGCGCACGCTCGGCCAAGGCGGCGGCGAGGGTGTCCTTGAGTGCCTCGGGGGCAATGGCGCAAGCGGGTGTCTCGACGTCTGTCATGGTCACACCCGCGCGATCGTGTTGGTGCGGCGCACCTTCTGCTGCAACTGGATGATGCCGTACAGCAGGGCTTCCGCCGTGGGCGGGCAACCGGGCACGTACACGTCCACGGGAACCACGCGGTCGCAGCCGCGCACGACAGAATAGCTGTAGTGGTAATAGCCACCACCGTTGGCGCACGAACCCATGGACAGCACCCAGCGCGGCTCGGCCATCTGGTCATACACCTTGCGCAGGGCGGGGGCCATCTTGTTGCACAGGGTGCCGGCGACGATCATGAGGTCTGACTGGCGCGGACTGGCGCGAAACACTTCGGCACCGAAACGGCCAATGTCGTAGCGCGCTGCGGCAGCGTGCATCATCTCCACGGCGCAGCAGGCCAAGCCGAACGTCACCGGCCACAAGGAGCCGGTCTTGGCCCAGTTCACCGCCGTGTCGATGCCGGTGAGCAAGAAGCCTTTTTGCTGAAGTTGATCATTCATGTGCGAGGTTCCCGCGCGTCAGGCCAGAGAGCTGAAACGCATCATTCCCAATCCAGGGCGCCTTTTTTCCACTCGTAGATGAACCCGACGACCAGGATGGCCAAGAAGATGAGCACGGCCACGAAGCCCGTCATGCCCACGTCCCGCAAGGCGACGGCCCAAGGGAAGAGGAAGGCGATCTCCAGATCAAACAGGATGAAAAGGATGGCGACGAGGTAGTAGCGCACGTCGAACTTCATGCGCGCGTCCTCGAAGGCCTCGAAACCGCACTCGTAGGGTGAGTTCTTGGCCGCATCGGCCTTGTGCGGCTTGAGGAAAGAGCCCATGCCCAGACACAATGCGCCAACGGCCAAGCCCACCAAAATGAAGAGCAGGACGGGAAGGTACTGGGAAAGATTCATCGTGTGCTCTTGTGTCGGTTGTCAGGGTGGCCCAGCGCAGCGATGCCCCCTCGCGTTCTTGTGTCTTTTTTGGTGCCGTCGGCGAGACTCGAACTCGCACAGCTTTCGCCACTACCCCCTCAAGATAGCGTGTCTACCAATTTCACCACGACGGCAATCGTGTGTTTGTCTTGCGGCTGACCGACACCCCAAGCACGGAGCGCATGCCGCAAAACCAACTAGGAGTTTACCCTGAAAACCGCCCGTTACAGAGTGTGCGGGCGGCTTTTTCGATCGGCTTGCGCGCGCTTTACTGCGGGATCTGTGCGGCGCCGGTGGCGGCAGCGGCGGGCGCAGAGGCAGGCGCCAGCGCCGCGCCATCCGCAGGAGCTGCGCCGGTGGGGATGGAAGCTGCAGCGCCCGCCGGCTGCGCGGGAGAGGCCGTGCCTGCAGGGGCAACTGCTGCTGCGCGGTCCAGCACGCTGCCGCCATCGGGTTCGGCGCGGATGCTGAAGCCAAAGTAAGCCAGCGTCAGGGTGCTGACGAGAAACACGGTGGCCAGTACGGCCGTGGTGCGGGACAGGAAGTTGGCGCTGCCAGAGGAGCCAAAGAGGCTGCCGGCCGAGCCGCTGCCGAAGGCGGCACCCATGTCGGCACCCTTGCCGTGCTGCATCAGGATCAGGCCGACCATGGCCAAGGCTGACACGATTTGCAGCACCAGCACGAGGTTGAGGGCAAAGTTCATTCAATTACTCCAAAATCAATAGCAATCACCAAGTACCCGTCATGCGGCGCTGATGATCTTCAGGAAATCAGGCGCTTTCAGCGAAGCACCGCCGACCAGTCCGCCATCGATGTCGGGCTGGGCCAGCAGTTCGGCGGCGTTGGCGGCGTTCATGCTGCCGCCGTAGAGGATGCGGATGCGGTCCGCGTGCTCGGTGGCGGCGTGCAACTGGGCGCGCAGCACCGCATGCACGGCTTGCGCTTGCGCGGGCGTGGCGGTCTTGCCCGTGCCGATGGCCCACACCGGCTCGTAGGCCAGGACGATCTCGCTGATGCAATGGCCATTGAGGTGAATCACAGCCGACATCTGGCGCTTGACGATGAATTCGGTCATGCCTTCTTCGTGCTCGCGCAGGGTTTCACCCACGCAGACGATGGGGGTGATGCCCGCAGCCAGCGCGCGCTTGACCTTGATGGCCACGTGCACGTCGGACTCGGCCTGGTGCTGGCGGCGCTCGCTGTGGCCGCAAAGCACGTAACGCACGCCGAAGTCCTTGAGCATGGTGGCCGATGCGTCGCCCGTGAACGCGCCGTTGTCGTGCTGCGACACGTCTTGCGCACCCAGCTCGATGGCCGTCTGGCCCGCCAGCAGCGACTGCGCCTGGTTCAGGTAGACGCTGGGCGGGCACACGGCCACGTCGCACGCGGGCTGGCCGATGCCGGCGATGAGTGCTTCCAGCAAGGCCCGGTTGGTGGCCAGGCTGCCGTTCATCTTCCAGTTGCCGGCGATGAGTTTCTTTCTGCTCATGGTCAGTTCCAGGTCAATACGATCTTGCCGATGTGCTGGTTGCTTTGCATCAGCGCGTGGGCGCGGGCGGCGCCGCTGGGCAGGCCGTCAGCTGGCTCGTCGGCGACGAACACGCGGTGGATCACCGGCTTGACGCGCCCTTCGGCCAGCCAGGGCCACACCCGCTCACGCAGCGCGCGGGCGATGGCGCCCTTGAACGCCACGGGGCGCGGGCGCAGCGTGCTGCCGGTGACGGTGAGGCGTCGGCGCAGCACGAGGCCGGCGTTGAACCCGGCCTGAACCCCGCCCTGCACGGCGATGATGACCAGGCGCCCGTCTTCGGCCAGGCATTCCACCTCGCGCTGGACGTAGTCGCCCGCGACCATGTCGAGGATCACATCGACGCCCTTGCCGTCGGTCAGACGCTGCGCTTGCTCGGCGAAGTCGTGCGTGCGGTAGTTGATGGCGTGGTCGGCGCCCAGGGCGAGTGCCGCGGCGCATTTCTCGTCCGAACCGGCGGTGACGATCACGGTCGCGCCGGCCGCCTTGGCCAACTGGATGGCCGTGACGCCGATGCCGCTGGTGCCACCCTGCACCAGCAGGGTTTCGCCCGCTTGCAGGCGGCCACGGTCGAAGACGTTGCTCCACACAGTGAAGAAGGTCTCGGGCAGCGACGCGGCTTGCACGTCGCTCAAGCCGTGCGGCACAGGCAGGCATTGGGCCACGGGGGCGACGCAGTACTGGGCATAACCACCGCCAGCCACCAGCGCGCAGACGCGGTCGCCCACGGCCAGGCCAGCTTCGGCCAGCGCAGCGGCGTCGCCGGATTCGATGACGCCCGCCACTTCCAGGCCCGGCAGGTCGGACGCGCCGGGCGGCACCGGGTAATGGCCCATGCGCTGCAACACATCGGGCCGGTTGACGCCCGATGCGGTCACGCGGATCAGCACCTCGCGCTGCCCGGCTTCTGGCACCGGGCGTTCGGCCGGCAGCAGCACGCCGGGGGCGCCATGCTCACGGATCTCGATGCATTTCATGCTTGCAGGTGGAATATGAGTCGAAAAGGCCTCTAGCGCTTGACTCACAAGCGCCAGAAGCTATTCTTTTTGAATCAACTTATTGCTGCTGCTGTTGCTCGCCGGCTTCGACGCGCTCGCCCTGCGTGGCACGTTCCTCGCGCTCGGCACGGGGGGGGCGGTCGCCACGGTCTTCGCGCGGGCCACGGTCGCCACGATCACCGCGATCGCCACGCGGGGCGCGGTCGCCACGCTCGCGGAATTCGCGCGGCGGGCGGTCTTCCATGCCTTCGGGGCGGTCGAGCAGCGCCTTCATCGACAGCTTGATGCGGCCCTTGTCGTCGGTCTCCAGCACCTTGACCTTGATCACCTGGCCTTCTTGCAGGTAATCGGCCACGCGCTCGACGCGCTCGTGCGCGATCTGGCTGATGTGCAGCAGGCCGTCCTTGCCGGGCAGGATGTTGACCAGCGCGCCAAATTCCAGCAGCTTGGTGATGGGGCCTTCGTACACCGCGCCTACTTCGGCTTCGGCGGTGATGGCTTCGATGCGCGCGCGCGCGTCATCGGCCTTGGCGGCGTCGGTGCTGGCGATGGTGATGGTGCCGTCTTCGGCGATGTCGATGGTGGTGCCGGTTTCTTCCGTCAGCATGCGGATGGTGGCGCCGCCCTTGCCGATCACGTCGCGGATCTTCTCGGGGTTGATCTTCATCGTGTAGAGCTTGGGCGCGTAGGCGCTGATCTCGGCCTTGGCTTCGCCCATGGCCTCTTGCATCTTGCCCAGGATGTGCATGCGCGCCTCTTTGGCCTGCGCCAGGGCGACTTGCATGATTTCCTTGGTGATGCCTTGGATCTTGATGTCCATCTGCAGCGCGGTGATGCCGTTGGTGGTGCCGGCCACCTTGAAGTCCATGTCGCCCAGGTGGTCTTCATCGCCCAGGATGTCGGTCAGCACGGCGAAGCGGTTGTCTTCCTTGATCAGACCCATGGCGATGCCGGCGACGTGCGCCTTCATCGGCACGCCGGCATCCATCATCGACAGGCAGCCGCCGCAGACGGAGGCCATCGACGACGAGCCGTTGGATTCGGTGATTTCCGACACCACGCGGATGGTGTACGGGAACTCGTCCTTGGCCGGCAGCAGCGGAATCAGCGCGCGCTTGGCCAGGCGCCCGTGGCCCACTTCGCGGCGCTTGGTCGAGCCCATGCGGCCGACTTCGCCGGTGGCGAAGGGGGGCATGTTGTAGTGAAACAGGAAGCGGTCTTCAAACTCGCCCGCCAGCGCGTCGATGCGCTGCGCGTCGCGCTCGGTGCCCAGGGTGGTGACGACCAGCGCCTGCGTTTCGCCGCGCGTGAACAGGGCCGAGCCGTGGGTGCGCGGCAGCACGCTGTTCCGGATTTCGATGGGGCGCACGGTGCGCGTGTCGCGACCGTCGATGCGCGGCTCGCCGGCCAGGATCTGGCCGCGCACGATGCGCGCTTCGATCTCGAACAGCAGGTTGTCGAGCTTGACGGGGTCAAATGCCACACCTTGCTCGGCCAGCTCGGCCTTTACAGCGGTGGTGGCTTCGCGCAGCGCTTGTGTGCGGGCTTGCTTGCTGCGGATTTGATAAGCGGCGCGCAGCTTGTCTTCGGCGGCGGCACCCACCTTGGCGATGAAGTCTTCGTCCTTGGCTTCAGGTGCCCAGGTGCCGTTGTCGGCCCACAGGGGCTTGCCTGCTTCGCGCACCAGCTCGTGGATGGCGTTGATGGCGATCTTGCCCTGGTCGTGGCCGAACACCACGGCGCCCAGCATCACGTCTTCGGTCAACTGGTTGGCTTCGGATTCGACCATCAGCACGGCGGCTTCGGTGCCCGCCACCACCAGATCCAGCGCGCTGCTCTTGCGCGCGGTGGGGCCGGGGTTGAGCACGTATTCGCCATTCACATAGCCCACGCGCGCTGCGCCGATGGGGCCGTTGAAGGGAATGCCGCTGATGGACAGCGCGGCGCTCACGCCCAGCATGGCGGCGATGTCGGCATCGACCTCGGGGTTGAGCGACAGGGTGTGGATGACCACGTGGACTTCGTTGAAGAAGCCTTCGGGAAACAGCGGACGGATGGGCCGGTCGATCAGGCGGCTGGTGAGCGTTTCCAGTTCGCTGGGCTTGGCTTCGCGCTTGAAGAAGCTGCCGGGGATCTTGCCTGCGGCATACGTTTTCTCGATGTAATCGACGGTGAGGGGGAAGAAGTCCTGCCCGGGCTTGGGGCTTTTGCTGGCGGCCACGGTGGCCAGCACCACGGTGCCGTCGATGTCGACCAGCACGGCACCGCTGGCCTGGCGGGCGATTTCGCCGGTTTCCATGACGACGGTCTTGTCGCCCCACTGAAAGGACTTGGTGACTTTGTTGAATAGGCTCATTGATTGCTCCTGTTTAGATAGCTGTTAGCGCATGTTGGACGGACGCTGGAGCCGAATTTCAATCAGAAAACGATGCCATTCCACAAGCGTGGCGCACAGGGCGCGGCGCTTGTGGAATGACACAGCTTCAGCTTCTGACCAAAACACTCTCCGGGGAAAAAAGACAAAAACGCCTGAGCCTTGGGAGGCATCAGGCGTTCTTCGTCTTCACGGGATTACTTGCGCAGACCCAGCTTGGCGATCAGGGCCAGGTAGCGGTCGGCGTCCTTGGACTTGAGGTAGTCCAGCAGCTTGCGACGGCGGCTGACCATGCGCAGCAGGCCGCGGCGGCCGTGGTGATCCTTGGCGTGCTGCTTGAAATGGGGGGTGAGTTCGTTGATGCGGGCCGTGAGGATGGCGACCTGCACCTCGGGGCTGCCCGTGTCGCCCGTGGCGCGGGCATTGTCCTTGACCACGGCGGCTTTGTTCTCTTTGGAGATCATGCGTGAAATACCTCGTTCCAAATGATTTGACTTGCGTGCGGCGCCGGAACTGCACCGTACGTGCGTATTGCGAAATGCAAAACCTGTGGATTGTATCAGCTCGTGGGCAGGGGCGTAGCGCCCCTCGGATTCAGGCAGGCGTGCAGGCGCGGTGGTTCCAATGGCACATCGAGATCGAGGTCGCCGCGGGCGCCGCCAGCGGCATGTGGATGGACGACGGGAACTGATGGCACGCCACGCACCGCCATCGCTTGCGCGCAAGCCGCGGTCGGTGCCGGGCACAATCGTGCCTTCATTGCCCCGCCCTTTTGCCCCATGCTCCGCCTGCTGTCAGCCCTGTCGATGTGTGCGTTGTGCCTTGGCCTGGCAGCGCCCGCAGCCGATGCCAAGCCCCGTGCCAAGCGCGCCAAGCAGCCGCCCGCACCCAAGGTGACTTATGCCGATGGACAAACGCCCGAGCAGCGCCGCCGCAGCGAGGAGCTGCGCCTGCGGCGCGAGTGCAAGGGGCGACCCAATGCGGGTGCCTGCCGCGGCTTTGCCAGTTGAGCAAAGTCAGAATTAAAAAGCATAGCTTCTTGCGCACGTTTTAAAAGATTCCAGATATTTTTAATATTGAAATCAATTCAAAACGTGCGCAAGCAGCTACTCTTTTTATTCAAACCCTTTCACGCAGGCAGAGCAATCGCATTGAAATGCCATTGAAAATCAATGGCTTGAAAATTCTCGAACCCTTGCCAACAGGCCCCTGCGGCCCATCCTGCCTTTTTCGCGTCCTTCGCGAATCCTTGGCGTCCTTGGCACGAGGCAGTTTGGCTGTTCGGCTGTTTTTAATGCGATTGCCCCGTTCACACAGGCCATGTGGTGCATGGCCGCCTGGGCAGCCCACGCGTGGCCTGCGTGCGGGCCAGCGCTTCAGCCCACGCGCACCGGCACGAAGATCTGCTCGTCACCGCGCTGCACCAGCAGGGCGACGGATTTGTCGGCCTTGGCGACGATGCTGCGCACCTGCGCCACGTCTTTCACCGGCTGGCCATTGACGGACACCAGCACGTCACCCGGCTGCACGCCTGCGCGCGCCGCCGCGCCGCCCGCTTGCTCGACCACCAGCCCGCCTGCCACCTTGGCGGCGCGCTGCTCGTCGGCTTGCAGCGGGCGCAGCGCCAGGCCCAGCCGGCCTTGCGGTGCGGCGGCGCTGGCATCGGCCACCTGCGCGCCCTTGGCGTTGGCGCTGCCCAGTTGCGCCGTCAGCTGCTCGGGCTTGCCTTGTCGCCAGATGTCCAGCCGCAGGCTGTCGCCGGGTTTGGCCATGCCGATGCGCGCGGGCAAGTCGCCTGAAGCCACCACGGGCTGGCCGTCCACGCGCAGGATCACGTCGCCCGCCTTCAGGCCCGCCTTGTCGGCCGGGCCGCCCGGCTCCACGCGTGCGACCAGCGCGCCTTCGGGCCGGGGCAGGTTGAACGAATCGGCAAACGCCTGGTTCACCTCCTGCACCGTCACGCCCAGGCGCGCGTGATCGACCTTGCCGTGCGCCACCAGCTGCTGCTGGATGTGCGTGGCCAGCTCGATGGGGATGGCGAACGACACGCCCTGAAAACCGCCCGAGCGGCTGTAGATCTGCGAGTTGATGCCCACCACCTCGCCACGCGCGTTCAGCAGCGGGCCGCCCGAGTTGCCGGGGTTGACGGCCACGTCGGACTGGATGAAAGGCACGGCGCTGTCGTCAGGCAGCGAGCGGCCCTTGGCGCTGACCACGCCCGCCGTCACCGTGCTCTCGAACCCGAAGGGCGAGCCGATGGCCAGCACCCATTCGCCCGGTTGCAGCGCCGCGCTGCTGCCCAGCGCCACGGTGGGCAGGCCGGTGGCGTCGATCTTGAGCACGGCCACGTCGGTCTTGTCGTCGCTGCCCAGCACGGTGGCGCGGAACTCGCGCCGGTCGGTCAGCTTGACGTTGACCTCTTGCGCGCCGCGCACCACGTGGGCGTTGGTCAGGATCAGGCCGTCTTCGCTGACGATGAAGCCCGAGCCCTGCCCGCGCGTGAGCTCCGGCGCACCGCCGGGCTGGCCCGGCACCTGCCCGAACATGCCGGGCGGCAGGCCGAAGCGGCGCAGGAAGTCCTGCATTTGCGCATCGGGCGCGCTGCCCCGCTGGCGGGCGGGCGCGCCCTCCTCCTCATCCATCGACACACGGCGCGTGCCACTGACGCTGATGTTGACCACCGCCGGGCCGACCTTGGCCGCGATGGGGGCAAAGCCCGGCAGCGTGGCGGCAGCGGAAGCCGCCACCGGCACCGCCGCCGCAGGCTGCGCCAAGGCAGGCGCCTGCAAACGCCCCACGGCCGTGGCACCCACGCCGCCCAGCACACCGGCGGCCAGCAGGGCAAGCACCAGCTTCTTCGATTTCAGCTCGATCGTGTTCATGTCGTCACATTCCTTTTCGTCGTTCATCGCCGCCACCAGGGCGGCACGAGGGGGAATGTGACGGGCGAAGGTTAGGCGGGGCTTAAGCGGCGATGGCTCCAAGCGCCCCAGAGCGCCACAGCGCTTGCCGCGCCTGGCCTTTGCTGCCATGCAGGTCAGCCGGCCCACGAGCGCCGCCGCCACGGCCACCGTGCGGCGCGCTGTGCACCAGGCGCTGCCGCAGCAGTCGCACATCATGCAAATGGCCCCCGCCCAGCGTCAGGTGATGGCGGACGTGCTGATCAACGGCACCATGCTGATCGTGGCGCGCTACGTGAACGCGGTGGACACCGGCAACACCCGTCAGCAGCGTGCCGCCGCGCAAGACGCGGCGGATTTCGTGCAGGCGCTGGCCGGCATTGACTTGCGTGGGCTGCGGCTGACGGACAAGGGGCTGGAGTAAAAAAGCCGCTCCGCTGCCGTCCCTTCGTCCCTCACTCCCCTGTAAACACCGCTCGCACGCAAGCGCCGCCGAGCGCGGGCGATGCGTCCAGCGACAGGCTGGCACCGTGCGCATCGGCCACGGCCTTGACGATGGCCAGGCCCAGGCCGCTGCCGTGGCTGGTGGCGCCGGGCAGGCGGTAGAAGCGGTCGAGGACGCGGGCGCGTTCTTCGGGCGGGATGCCGGGGCCGGCGTCTTCGATGGTGAGGGTGGCGCCGTGCGATGCATCGGCGCCGGGCGCGACGGTCACGCGCACGCGGCCGCCGTCGGGGGTGTAGCGCAGGGCGTTGTCGATCAGGTTGCGCAGCAGCACGGCCAGGGCGTCGGCGTGGCCATGGATGGGCGCGGCGTCAGGCGCTTCCATTTCAAGAGCGATGTGCCGGGATTCGGCGATGGCCTGAGCGTCATTGGTTGCCGAACGGGCGAGCGCGGCGAGATCAAGCGGCGCAGGTGCCTCGCGCGCCGCGCCTTCTTGCCGCGCCAGCGCCAGCAGCTGCTCGACGAGGCGCGTGGCGCGGTCGATGCCGGCCAGCAGGCGCTGGGTGGCCACGTCCCGCGCGGCGGGGGTGTCTGCGCGTTGCAGGCTTTGCGCCTGCAGGCGCAGTGCGGCCAGGGGGGTGCGCAGCTCGTGCGCGGCGTCGGCGGTGAAGTGGGTGAGCGCGTCCCACGCGGCGGACAGGCGCGTGAGCAGGCCGTTGACTTCGTCCACCAGCGGACGCACTTCGGCGGGCAGGCCGCCGGTGGGCAGCGGCGCCAGGTCGTCGGGGCGGCGCGCGGCGACCTGGCGGCGCACGCGCTCGATGGGGCCGATGGCGCGGCCCACCACCCACCAGACGATGAGCATCAGCACCGGCACCAGCAGCGCCACGGGCAGCACGGTGCGCAGGGCCAGCTGGCCGGCCATGCGCTGGCGCGCCTCGGCCTGCTGGGCGATCTGCACCAGCTGCGTGCTGGTGCGCAGCGCGTAGACGCGGTAATGCTCGCCGCCCGCCACCACGTCGCCAAAGCCGGGCGTGCGCTGCGGCGGCAGCAGGCGGTCGTGCGGGCTGCGGTAGAGCATGACGCCGTCGGCGCGCCAGATCTGGATGACCATCTCGCGCGCGGCGGGCGTGGCGGCGGCGGGCGCAGCGTCGTCCAACGCAAGCGCGCCCAGGCGGCCCGAGAGCGACAGCGCGATGCGCTGCATCTGGGCATCGAACAGCGCCTCGGTGTCCTGGCGCGCGGTGCGGTAGGTGACGCCCGCCTGCAGCGCGGCAAACACCAGCACCGCCGCCAGCAAGGCGCCGGTCAGGCGCGCGCGCAGCGAGGGGGCGGATTCAGCATTTTTTTCACTTACAGCGCTTTCTGCATCAGCGCTGAAAGCTATGTCTTCAGGAGTATTCATGTTCTCCAATGGCCGCGGAGCAGGCTACGCGGGAACGCTGGGGGGAAGGCGCCGCAGGCGACTCAGGGGGGAGCATTGTTCGGCACCAGATAGCCCAGCCCGCGCACGTTCTGGATCAGCCCCGCGCCCAGCTTCTTGCGCACGCCGTGGATGTAGACCTCGACCGCGTTGCTGCTGATGTCGTCGCGCCATGAATAGAGCTTTTCTTCCAGCTGCTGGCGCGAGAGCACGCGGCCGGGGCGCGCCAGCAGCGGCTCCAGCACGGCCCATTCGCGTGCCGACAGCGTGACCGGCTCGCCTTTCAACGTGGCTTCGCGCGTGGCGGGCACGATGCGCACGCCGCCCCATTCATAGGCTGGCTCGGCCCGGCCATCGGCGCGGCGCAGCAGGGCGCGGATGCGCGCCAGCAGTTCATGAAGGTCGTAGGGCTTGATGATGTAGTCGTCGGCCCCGGCGTCCAGCCCCGCCACGCGGTCGGCCACGGCGTCGCGCGCGGTGGCAATCAGCACCGGCAGGCGCTGCTTTTGCGCGCGCAGGCTGCGCAGCACGGCCAGCCCGTCCTGGCCGGGCAGGCCCAGGTCGAGCAGCAGCAGGTCGTAAGCGGTGGTGGCCAGCGCGGTCTGCGCCAGCGCGCCGTCTTGCACCCAATCGACGGCGTAGTGCTCGGCACGCAGGGCGTCGAGCACGACCTCGCCGATCATGGTGTCGTCTTCGGCCAGCAGGATGCGCATGGCCGGGATGGTATCGCCGTGCCAGGGCGCGGCCGGCGGGTTCGCGCGGCGTTTGGGCCAGCGGACTTTTTTCACGCACATGGCCTGCCCCAGCGGCTTGAACAGAGGCTGTAAAACTCCTCTTTTGCTAGCTGATGGCGCATGACCCGCAATGTGCTCAAAGCTTTTTGCAACTGTTATCATTGCCGCCTGCTGGTGGCACGGTCGTGCCGCCATCTCCTGCTCTCCCACCCCTTGACGTGCCCTGAGGCGCCGCACGGCGCCAGCGGGCCTATGCCCGACCCATGGACCTGGTTTACCTGCTTTTGCTGCCGTTTGCGGGCAGCCTGATCGCGGCGCTGATGCCCACGCACGCGCGCACGGCGGCCGCCATCTGGACGGCGCTGGTGGCGGCGGTGGGGCTGGTGTGGGTGGCGATGCTGTTCCCGGGGCTGCAAGGCGGCGAGGTGCTGCGCGAGGAATACCGCTGGATTCCGTCGGCGGGCATCAACTTCGTCATCCGCATCGACGGCTTTGCCTGGATGTTCGCCATGCTGGTGATGGGCATCGGCACGCTGGTGGCGGTGTATGCCCGCTACTACATGAGCAAGAACGACCCGGTGCCGCGCTTTTTCTCGTTCTTCCTGGCCTTCATGGGCGCGATGCTGGGCGTGGTGCTGTCGGGCAATCTGGTGCAGATGGTGTTCTTCTGGGAGCTGACGAGCCTGTTCAGCTTTCTGCTCATCGGCTACTGGCACCACCGCAAGGACGCGCGGCGCGGCGCGCGCATGGCGCTCACCGTCACGGGCGCGGGCGGGCTGTGCCTGCTAGCGGGCATGCTGATGCTTGGCCACATCGTGGGCAGCTACGACCTGGACGCCGTGCTGGCCGCGGGCGACCGCATCCGCGCGCACGAGCTGTACACGCCGATGCTGGTGCTGGTGCTGCTGGGCGCGCTCACCAAGAGCGCGCAGTTCCCCTTCCACTTCTGGCTGCCGCGCGCCATGGCCGCGCCCACGCCGGTGTCGGCCTATCTGCACTCGGCCACCATGGTGAAGGCGGGGGTGTTTCTGCTGGCGCGGCTGTGGCCCGCGCTGGCGGGCACCCAGGAGTGGTTCTGGATCGTGGGCGGCGCGGGTGCCATCACGCTGGTGCTGGGCGCTTACGTGGCCATGTTCCAGAACGACCTGAAGGGGCTGTTGGCCTATTCCACCATCAGCCACCTGGGGCTGATCACCCTGCTGCTGGGCCTGAACCGCGACCTGGCGGCGGTGGCGGCGGTGTTCCACATCATGAACCACGCCACGTTCAAGGCATCGCTCTTCATGGCCGCAGGCGTGATCGACCACGAAACGGGCACGCGCGACATCCGCCGCCTGAGCGGGCTGTGGAAGGCCATGCCCATCACCGGCACGCTGGCCTTCGTGGCCAGCGCGGCCATGGCGGGCGTGCCGCTGATGAACGGTTTTCTGTCGAAGGAGATGTTCTTTGCCGAGACCATCGACCTGAGCGCCATGCCCTGGCTGGACTACGGCCTGCCGGTGGCGGCCACGGTGGCGGGCATTTTCGCGGTGGTGTATTCGCTGCGCTTTTCGGTCGATGTTTTCCTGGGGCCACCGGCCAAGGATCTGCCTCTGACGCCGCACGAGCCGGTGCGCTGGATGCGCGTGCCCATCGAGGTGCTGGTGCTGGTGTGCATCGTGGTGGGCATTTTTCCGCAGTGGTCCATCGGCCCGGCGCTGCAGCTGGCGGCGCAGCCGGTGGTGGGCGGCGCGCTGCCTTACTACAGCCTGGCCATCTGGCACGGCATCAACAAGCCGCTGGTGATGAGCATGGTGGCGCTGGCAGGCGGCGTGGTGCTTTACCTGCTGCTGCGCCGCAAGCTGGACAGCGGGCGCATCCACCGCGTGCCGCTGCTCTACCGCCTGGATGGCCAGCGCATGTTCCAGTCCGCGCTCTACGGTGTGGACCGCGCCAGCCGCTGGCTGCTGGGCGTGTTCTCCACGCACCGCCTGCAGCCGCAGATGCTGCTGATGGTGCTGGCCGTGATCGCCGTGGCCGCGGCCTCGCTGTGGCGCGGCGGCGTGACCTGGGGCGACCGCGCGCGCGTGCCCGTCAGCGCCGACTTCGTCGTGATCTGGGTCATGGGCTGCGTGTGTGCGCTGGCAGCGGCCTACCAGGCCAAGTTCCACCGGCTGATGGCGCTCATTCTGGTGAGCGGCGTGGGCCTGGTGGTGTGCCTGACCTTCGTGTGGTTCTCCGCGCCCGATCTGGCGCTGACGCAGCTGGCAGTGGAAGTGGTGATGACCATGCTGTTCCTGCTGGGCCTGCGCTGGCTGCCCAAGCGCCTGCAGGAAGAAGCGCCGCGCCTGGGCCTGCGCGTGCGGGCGCGCCGCGCGCGCGACATGCTGGTGTCGGTGGTGGCCGGGCTGGGCCTGGCGGCGCTGGCCTACGCCATGATGACGCGCCCCGCGCCGCAGAGCATCTCGCCCTTCTTCCTCGACCGCGCGCTGCCCGAAGGCGGCGGCACCAACGTGGTGAACGTGATGCTGGTGGACTTCCGCGCGTTCGACACCTTTGGCGAGATCACCGTGCTGGGCATCGTGGGCCTGACGGTGTACGCGCTGCTGCGGCGCTTCCGCCCGCCGCGCGAGGTGATGCAGCTGCCGCCGCAGCAGCGCGCCGTGCCGCCCGACCTGATCACCGACCTCATCAACCCCCGCACCGCGCCCGACACGGCGCTGGTGGGCTTCATGATGGTGCCCGCCGTGCTGGTGCGGCTGCTGCTGCCCATTGCGGCGGTGCTGTCGGCGTACTTCTTCATCCGCGGCCACAACGAGCCGGGCGGCGGCTTTGTGGCCGGGCTGGTGCTGTCCATCGCCTTCATCCTGCAATACCTGGTGGCCGGCACGCACTGGGTGGAGGCGCATCTGCAGCTGAAGGTGATCCGCTGGATCGGCGTGGGCCTGCTGCTGGCGCTGGCCGCGGGCGTGGGCTCGTGGTGGTGGGGCTACCCCTTCATGACCACGCACACCGCGCACTTCACCCTGCCGCTGGTGGGCGAGGTGCACCTGGCCAGCGCGCTGGTGTTCGACGCGGGCGTGTACGCCGTGGTGGTGGGAGCCACCTTGCTCATCCTCACCGCGCTGGCCCACCAGTCGGTTCGCAGCCACCGCAAGGCACCCGAGAGAACCGTGACGGCCAGCACCGGCCCCAGAGAAGTCGAATGAAGAAAATCCCCGCCCGTCCGTCACCCGCTGCGTGCACCTGCCTGGAGGCGTGCGCATGGAAATAGTCATCGCCATCGCCATCGGCGTGCTGGGCGGCTCCGGCACCTGGCTGGTGCTGCGCCCCCGCACTTTCCAGGTGCTGATGGGCCTCACGCTGCTGTCCTACGCGGTCAACCTGTTCATCTTCGCCATGGGCAGCCTGTCGATCGACCGCGAGCCCATCGTGCGCCCGGGCCTGGTGCCCAACCTCGAAAACTACACCGACCCGCTGCCCCAGGCGCTGGTGCTGACGGCCATCGTGATCGGCTTTGCCACGTCGGCGCTGTTTCTGGTGATGCTGCTGGCCTCGCGCGGGCTGTCGGACACCGACCACGTGGACGGCGAAGAGCCTGATGACGGCACCGCCTTGCTGCCCAAGCCCACGGTGTATGCCGACAAGAGCGAGGAGGCCCGGCCATGAGCTACGCCGCGCTCGTCGAATGGATGATGCCGCACCTCATCATCGCGCCCATCCTGCTGCCCCTGCTCACCGCCGCCGTGATGCTGCTGATGGGCGACACGCGCCGGCCGCTGAAGGCCGCGGTGAACGTCTTCTCGTGCGCGCTGGGCGTGTTTCTCAGCGCCAGCCTGCTGTACTGGGTGCAGCGCATGGGCGGGCCGCAGGCGGTGGGCGTCTACCTGCCGTCCAACTGGCCCGTGCCCTACGGCATCACCCTGGTGGCCGACCGCCTGTCGGCCATGATGGTGCTGCTGACCAGCGTGCTGGGGCTGACCTCGGTTCTCTACGCCAGCGCGCGCTGGCACAAGGCGGGGGTGCATTTCCACCCGCTGTTCCAGTTGCAGCTCATGGGCCTGTACGGCGCCTTCCTCACGGCCGACCTGTTCAACCTGTTCGTGTTCTTCGAGGTCATGCTCACCGCCTCCTACGGCCTGCTGCTGCATGGCTCGGGCTGGGCGCGCGTGCGCTCGGGGCTGCACTACATCGCCATGAACCTCATGGCCTCGACCATGTTCCTGATCGGCATCGCCATGCTTTATGGCGTGACCGGCACGCTCAACATGGCCGACATGGCCATCATGGTGCCCGCCATCCCCGAGGACGACCGCGGCCTGCTGCACGCGGGCGCGGCCATCCTGGCCATCGCCTTCCTGGTCAAGGCCGCCGCCTGGCCGCTCAACTTCTGGTTGCCCAGCGCCTACTCCAGCGCGGCGGCGCCCGTGGGCGCGCTGTTCGCCATCATGACCAAGCTGGGCGTGTACGCGGTGCTGCGCATCTGGACGCTGCTGTTTCCCGCCGACGCGGGCGTGTCGGCCCTGTTCGGCGGGCCGGCGCTGGTGGGGCTGGGGCTGGTGACGCTGGCCTTCGGTGCCATCGGCATCATCGCCACGCAGCACCTGGGGCGCATGGCCGCGTTCTGCACCATTCTCTCGTCGGGCACCATGCTGGCTGCCGTCGGCTTCGGGCAGCCCGCCGTCACCGGCGGCGCGCTGTATTACGCACTCGGCTCCACGCTGGCCATCAGCGCCTTCTTCCTGCTGGTGGAACTGGTGGACCGCACGCGCGAGGTGGAAGAACACCCCATGTTCGTGAGCGAGGTGGAACCCGACGACGCCTTCGCCTACCCCGTCGATCTGGTGCCCATGCGCGACGTGAACCTCGACGACGACGAGCAGGCGCTGATTGGCCGCGCCATCCCCGCCGCCATGGCCTTTCTGGGCGCGGCCTTCATCGTGTGCGGCCTCACCATCGCGGGCCTGCCGCCGCTGGCCGGCTTCGTGGGCAAGGTGGTCATTCTCTCGGCCCTGCTCAACCCCGCCGGCTTCGGGCAGGACGCGCAGGTGTCGGCTGCGGCCTGGCTGCTGCTGGGCCTGCTGGTGATGAGCGGGCTGCTGGCCACCATTGCCATGTCGCGCGCCGGCGTGCGCTATTTCTGGACGCCCGAGGGCCGCGCCGTGCCGCGCCTGCGCGTGATCGAGATGCTGCCGATTGCCACGCTCTTGCTGCTGGTGGCCGCCCTCGTGTGGCAGGCCGACGCGGTGCTGCGCTACGTCAACGCCACCGCGCGCAGCCTGCACGACCCCAAGGAATACATCGGCACGGTGGTCACCACCCGCCCCGTGCCCTCGCCCACCGCCACGGGTGAAGGAGGCCTGCGCCGATGATCAAGCGCCTGTTCCCCGCGCCGCTGCTCTCGCTTTCGCTCATCGCCATGTGGCTGGTGCTCAACCGCTCGTTCAGCGCGGGCCAGATCATCCTGGCCGTGGTGCTGGGCGTGGGCGCGCCCGCGCTGCTGGCACCGCTGCGGCCCTACCAGGTGCGCATTCGCCGCCCTTGGGTGCTGCTCAGGCTCATCCTCACCGTGGGGCGCGACGTCATCCACTCCAACCTCGACGTGTTCTGGACGCTGATGCAAAAGCGCAGCCGCCCGCCGCACAGCACCTTCGTGGTGGTGCCGCTTGACCTGCGTGACCCCAGCGGCCTGGCCTCGCTCGCCATCATCACCAACGTCGTGCCCGGCACCGTGTGGTGCGAGCTGGCGCGCGACAGCTCCAGCCTGCTGCTGCACGCCTGGAACGCGCCCGACCCCGACGCCTACGTGCAGTACTACAAGGCGCGCTACGAACGCCCGCTGATCGACATCTTCGAGGAGGACAAGCCCGCATGAGCCCGCTTTTGACCTACGCCATCCACACCACCCTGCTGGCCTATGGCGCGGCCATCCTGCTGGCGCTGTGGCGCGTGCTGCGCGGCCCCTCGGCGCAGGACCGCGTGCTCGCGCTCGACTACATCTACATCGTCGGCATGCTCATCGTGCTCGTCATCGGCATCCGCTACCGCAGCAACATGTACTTCGAAGCCGCCCTGCTCATCGCCATCTTCAGCTTCGTCAGCTCGGCAGCGATGGCCAAGTTCCTGTTGCGGGGGGAGGTGATCGAATGAGCACACCCGCCACCCCTTCTTCGGAGGCTGCCGAATGAACGCCGAAACCGTCCCCTTCTGGATCGAAGTGATCGTGGCCCTGCTGCTGGTGACCAGCGGCGTCTTCACCCTGGCCGCCGCCTGGGGCCTGGTGCGCCTCGGCGACTTCTTCCAGCGCATGCACCCGCCCGCGCTGGCCTTCACCTGGGGCGCGTGGTGCGTCACCTTCGCCTCCATCTTCTACTTCTCGGCCATGTCCAAGGGGCCGCAGCTGCACGTGTGGCTCATCATCATCCTGCTGTCCATCACCGTGCCCGTCACCAGCATCCTGCTGGCGCGCGCCGCGCTGTTCAGGGGCCGGCAGGCGCGCAACAAGTCGCTGCCGCCGCCCTTGCAGCCCAAGGTGCCCCCGCCTGATCCATCAGCAGAGAATACATAAAAAAGTGAGCTGTTTGCGCACTCTATAAGCCATATTTAGATATAAAAGTATCTGAAATCGTTTTAAAACGTACGCAAGCAGCTCACTTTTCAATCATCCGCAGATGAATCACGCCCTCACCGACCCCGACCTGCGCGCCCTGCTGGCCGACACGCTGGCGGGTGCGCCTGCGGCCGAAGGCGCGGTCATCTGCCTGTGCGCCGACTGGTGCGGCACCTGCCGCGAGTTCCAGCCCGCCTTCACCGCCGCCGCCGCCACCCATGCGGGCCTGGCCTTTCGCTGGCTGGACATCGAGGACGAGGCCGACGCCCTGGGCGACGTGGACGTGGAAACCTTCCCCACCCTCGTCATCGGCGGGCGCGACGGCGTGCTGCGCTTTGCCGGGCCGGTGCTGCCGCAGGCCGCGCAAATCACCCGCCTGCTGCAAAGCGTGATGGCATGACATCCCCCCTGAGCCGCCTTCGGCGCCTTCCCCCCAGGGGGACAACGCTAGTGCTCGGGGAGACCCCGAGCACGGCGTTCTGCAATGGCCTGCTCCGCGGCCTCTTGAAAGGGCTTGGCTAACGCAGCCCTGATGGCGGGTGATGCGGCGGCCGCTTGTAGGCTGGGTAGAGCGCCAGCGAAACCCAGCAGCCCGGCTCGCGCAATCGCCGGGTTTCGCTGGCGCTCTGCCCAACCTGCGCATGCGAATGGGGCACTTTCACCGGCTTCGGCCAACGTGCCAGCGCCACGGCGCACCGACCCGAGCGCCCGCCGCATCTGCCGTATTCTTCACACCCGCTTTCTGACAACCCCCCACGACGCTCCCATGTCCATCAGCGCCTACCTCAAGGAAATCGGCCGTGGTGCCACCGGCGCCCGTGCGCTCGCGCGCGAGCAGGCCGCCGATCTGTTCGGCCAGGTGCTCGACGGCAGCTGCACCGAGCTGGAAATCGGCGCCTTCTGCATCGCCATGCGCATCAAGGGCGAAACGCCCGAGGAAATGGCCGGCTTTCTCGACGCCGTGCACGCCCGCGCACAGCGCCCCGTCGCCACCGCGCAACACCCCGTGGTGGTGCTGCCCAGCTACAACGGCGCGCGCAAGCTGCCCGTGCTCACCCCGCTGCTGGCGCTGCTGCTGGCGCGCAAGGGCCTGCCCGTGCTGGTGCACGGCACCGCCACCGAAGACGCGCGCATCGCCACCCGCGACGTGCTGGCTGCCATCGGCCTGCACGAGCAGCCCGCCGTGGCCCCGCTGGCCGCGGGTGCCGTCCACTTCGTCGGCACCGAAAGCCTGCTGCCAGGCCTGGCGCGCCTGCTGCACGCGCGCCGCACCATCGGCCTGCGCAACCCCGCACACAGCCTGGTCAAGCTCTGGAACCCCGTGCAAGGCCCGGCCCTCGTCGTCGGCAGCTACACGCACCCCGAATACGCCAGCGCCATGGCCGCCACCTTCCAGCTCACCGCCACGCCCGCCCTGCTGCTGCGCGGCACCGAGGGCGAGCCAGTCGCCGACCCGCGCCGCACCCCGCGCATGGACGTGTTCCTGAACGGCAGCGCCCAGTGCGTGCAAGCCGCGCAGCAAGGCCCGCTCGCCACGCTGCCCACGCTGCCGCTGCAGATCGACGCCGCCACCACCGCCAAATACACCCTGGCCGTGCTGCGCGGGCTGATACCGGCACCCACTTCGTTGCTCACGCAGATCGAGCACATCGTGCGCGCCTGCAAGGCCATCGCCGCCCGGGACGACCCCTCCAACCTCGCGCGGCTGGGCGACGAATGAGCGCCCCCGGCCCCGTCAGCCTGGTCGGCGCCGGCCCGGGCGACCCCGACCTGCTCACCGTCGCCGCCATGCGCGCCATCCAGGCCGCCACCGTCATCCTGGTGGACGACCTGGTCAGCCCCGGCGTGCTGGCCCACGCCGCGCCCACCGCCCGCATCACCCACGTCGGCAAACGCGGCGGCTGCCGCAGCACGCCGCAGGCCGCCATCGAGCAGCACATGATCGACGCCGCCCGCGCAGGCGAAAACGTGGTGCGCCTAAAAGGGGGCGACCCCTTCATCTTCGGGCGCGGCGGCGAAGAAGTGCAAAGCCTGCGCCGCGCCGGCATCGAGCCGGTGGTCATCAACGGCATCACCGCGGGCCTGGCCGCCCTCACCCGCCTGGGCGCGCCCCTGACCCACCGCGAACGCGCGCAAGGCGTGGTCTTCGTCACCGGCCACCCGCAGAAAAACGGCCCCGGCATGGACTGGGCGCGCATGGGCGCATCCGCGCGCGACCTGCGCCTGACCCTCGTCATCTACATGGGCATCGCCAGCGCCGCCCGCATCCAGGCCGGCCTGCTGCAAGCGCTGCCCGCCCACACCCCCGCAGCCGTCATCGAGCGCGCCACCCTGCCCACCCAGCGCCAGTGCGTGGCCACGCTTGGCACCCTCACCGCCAGCCTCGCCCGCCACCGCCTGGGCAGCCCCGCCATCATGGTCGTGGGCGACGTGGTGCACGGCGTGCACGCCGCGCTGATGCAGGGCGATGCGGCCGATCTGCCAGATGAAAAGCCACCATCAAAAGCATAGCTGGCCAGTCCCGCCAACGCCTGATCTTCCGCAAAAAGCACGCCAGGCAAATGCGCCACAATCGACGGCGCCGCGCGCGGCGCTTTTTTTCTGCCTCGACTTTTTTTCTCACCCACCTATGCCAACCCGTTCGCGCCTTGCCGCTGTGGATCTGGGCTCCAACAGCTTCCGCCTTGAAATCGCCCGCCTGGAGATGAACCAGATCGAGCGCGTGGAGTACTACAAGGAAACCGTGCGCCAGGGCAACGGCCTGGACGCCGACCGCCGCCTGTCGCAAGAAGCCATGCAGCGCGGCTGGAACTGCCTGGCCCGCTTTGGCGAGCGCCTGGCGGGCTTCAAGCCCGATCAGGTGCGCGCCGTAGCCACCCAAACCCTGCGCGAGGCGCGCAACCGCGAAGAGTTTCTGGGCGTGGCGCAGCAGCTGCTGGGCTTTCCCATCGACGTGATCTCGGGGCGCGAAGAAGCGCGCCTGATCTACCAGGGCGTGGCCCACCTGCTGCCCCAGTCGGACGAGCGCCGCCTGGTGATCGACATCGGCGGGCGCTCCACCGAGATGATCATCGGCCAGGGCTACGCCGCGCAGGCCATGGAAAGCTACCGCGTGGGCAGCGTGGCCTGGTCGATGCGCTACTTTCCGGGCAACGTGCTGTCGGCGCGGCACTTCGAGCGCGCCGAAGTCGCCGCCAAGGCCGTGCTGGACGACGCGCTCAGCACCCACTCGCACACGCACTGGGACACCGCCTACGGCTCGTCCGGCACGGTGGGCGCAGTGGCCGACACGCTGGCACTGGCCGGGCGCGCACCCGCCGAAGGCGTCATCACCCGCGACGGCCTCGACTGGCTGCGCGACAAGCTCATCAAGGCGCGCCGCTTCGAGGCCATTGGCCTGGAGGGCATCAAGGAAGAGCGCAAGGCCGTCATCGGCGGCGGGCTGGCCGTGCTGCGCGCGCTGTTCGAGCTGCTCGACATCGACACCATGCAGCACGCGCACGGCGCGCTGCGCCACGGCGCGCTGTTCGATTTGCTCGACCGCGAACACGCCCAGACCGACGTGCGCAGCGCCGCTGTCGAGCACCTGGCCACGCGCTTTCACGCCGACGCGCCGCAGGCCGAGCGCGTGGCGCGCACCGCGCTGCACCTGCTGGGCCAGCTGCTGCCGCCGATGGGCGAGCAGGCGCGGCAAGAGTGCGAGCGCCAGGTGCTGTGGGCCGCGCGGCTGCACGAAATCGGCTCGCGCATCTCGCACGCCGATTACCACAAGCACGGCGCCTACATCCTCGACAACGCCGACGTGCCGGGCTTCTCCATGCACGAGCTGCACGCCCTGAGCGAGCTGGTGCTGGGCCACCGGGGCAAGCTGCGCAAGCTCGAATCGCGCTTTGGCGACGCCCTCTTCATGCGCCAGCTGATGGCGTTGCGCGTGGCCGTCATCCTGTGCCACGCCCGGCAAGACCCCGCCTTCGAAGACCTGCGCATGGCTGCCGACGCCGAACCCGCCCACGGCTTCAGCCTGCGCCTGCGCGCCGGCTGGGCCAACGCCTGGCCCCAGTCCACCCACCTGCTGCGCGAAGAAGTCGTGGCCTGGCAACGCACCCCCTGGGGCCTGCGCGTCATCAGCGACGGGCCGAGCTGACCACAGGCGCATAGCGGCAAGCAAGCCGCACGGCCAGCACAAGCATGTTTTGATAGCTTCTTGCGTACGTTTTATAGCGATTTCAGGCATAAAAATATCTGAAATCGTTTTAAAACGAGCGCAAACAGCTATATTTATAGGACTTCGAGCAGCCAAACAGCCGGACGCAAAGGACGCAAAGGACTCGCAGAAAACGCGAAAAAAAGCCGGATTTTCTGGCTGTTTTTTTGCGTCCTCTGCGGAATCTCTGCGCCCTCTGCGTCCGGTTTTCATCTTCTCCTCACCCCGCCTGCGTGAACCTCTCCAGCAGCGCCCGCCGCTCTGCCACGCGCACGCCCAGCGCGTCGGCCAGATAGGCGTCAATGCCGCCGTGCTCGTGCTCCACCGCGTGCAGCGCGGCGTCGAGAAACTCGGCCTGCACGCGCCACAGCACGCGCATCACCTCGGGCGGCACGCGGCCATCGATGGCGGCGGGCATGCGGTACAGCTCGTTGGTGAGCAGATAGTCCTGCATCACCACCTCGCGCGGCACGCCCAGCGCCAGCAGGATGAGGGCGGCGGCAAAGCCCGTGCGGTCCTTGCCCGCCGTGCAGTGAAACACCAGCGGCGCATCGCCCTGCAGCAGCGCATCGAACAGCGCGGCAAAGCGCGGCGCGTTGTCGTTGACGAAGGCGCGGTAGGTGTGCTGCATCAGCTCCACCGTGTGCGCGGGCGTGAGCGCCTGACCCGCCTGCAGCAGGTCTTTCATGCGCTGCACCACGGTGGGCTCGATCGGCAGGCTGTGCTGCGCCACGCCCGCCAGCGCGTAGCTGGCGGCAGCGCGCTCGGCGGTGCCGCGAAAGTCGAACGCCCGCACCACCCCCAGCGCGCGCAGCACCTCGGCATCGGCGGGGGTGAGCGCCGCCAGGTGGTCGGAGCGAAACAGCCTGCGCCAGCGCACCTGCCGCCCATCGGCAGCGGCATAGCCGCCCAGGTCGCGGAAGTTGCTGGCGCCGGCCAGGGGCAAGGATCGGTCAGGGTGTCGAGGCATGGTGAATCAAGCAAGAAAACAAGGCCAGGGCAGGCCACGCGATGCACGCATTGTGTGGCATGCATTTGTCATTCTGGAAACGGCGGCAGCCCGGCGTGCGGCGCGCGCCCTCGTTAACCCCCGGTTGCAGCGCATGGGGCACGCGGCTATGCTGGTTTGCACCTGCCCACATCCAGCTGCCCTGCCCCGCCGATGAGCCAGCCGCCCGCGCCCAACACCCCCTCCCCTGCCAACACCGCCGCGCCCGCCGATCCGCCCGGCTACCAGCCCTACGTGCCGCCCCCGTCCACCGCGCCGCAGGCCGTGATGCGCCCGCTGGGTGTGGGCGACCCGCTGCGCTGGCTGGCCAAGGGCTGGCAGGACTTCATGGCCGCACCGGGCATCGGCCTCTTCTACGGCACGTGCTTCTGGGGCATGGCGGTGGTGCTCACGCTGGTGTTTCGCAACCGGCCGGAATACGTCATGTCGATTGCCTCGGGCTGCCTGCTGCTGGGGCCGTTTCTTGCCATGGGCCTGTATGAGGTGAGCCGCCGCCGCGAGGCAGGCGAAAAACCCGAGCTGGCCGCCTCGCTCACCTGCTGGGACCGCCACCTGCGCAGCATGAGCATGCTGGTGCTGGTGCTCATCGTGCTGGAGCTGCTGTGGGGACGCGCCTCGCTGGTGGTGTTCGCGGTGTTCTTCAACACCGGCATGCCCAGCACCACGGGCGTGCTGCAGGCCATCTTCAACCCCGAGAACATCGAATTCGTGCTGGTTTACCTGGCCGTGGGCGGAATCTTCGCGCTGCTGGTGTATTCCACCGCCGTGGTGTCCATCCCCATGATCCTCGACCGCGACACCGACGCCATCAGCGCCGCCATCACCAGCATCCGCGTCATGTTCGCCAACCCCATCACCATGCTGTGGTGGGGCTTTCTCATCACGGTGCTGATTGCGGGGGCGCTGGCCACCTGGGGCGTGGGCTTTCTCGTCATCGGCCCGCTGCTGGGCCACGCCAGCTGGCACGCCTATCGCGGTGCCGTGCAGTGGACCGAGCCGCCCGCGCCCGCCGCCTGATGCCACAGGGTGTACATTGACCTCGTCCTGAACCACCGCCAGACCAGAGGAGTCACGTTTTGGCCACACCCAACTACGGCTACGAGAAACGCCAGCGCGAACTTGAGAAAAAGCGCAAGAAAGAAGAGAAGGCCCGCGCCAAAGCCGGCCGCAAAACCGGCCCCGGTGAGGGCGACAGCGCCCTGCCGGACGACGAGGCCAGCCCTGCCGAAGGCGGCGCTGATGCAGGGGGCGGCGGCGACTGAAACGCCGCAATGAAAACAGCCGGACGCCTCATGACGCAAAGAACGTTCCTTGCGTCATGAGGCGTCCGGCTGTTTGCCGCTCGCATGGATGACCAACTCCTTGAATCAGGCCGACAGAGGTTTCGGCTGTTGGCTCCTTCCCTCGTTGGGGGAAGGCTGGGATGGGGGCTGACCACCTTCGATGAATTCACCCTGGTCGGCCCCCACCCCAACCCTTGTATCTTCGGAATTGTCGAAGTTCAGACGGAGTTTG
>JAUNTQ010000136.1 GCA_030538605.1 Pseudomonadota bacterium | reverse complement strand
GTCTGCATCAGCCCCACCAGCGCCATCTTGGCCGCGCCGTAGTTGCTTTGCCCGAAGTTGCCATACAGCCCACTGGAAGAAGTGGTGAGCAGAATGCGCCCGTATTTCTGCGCCACCAGGTGCGGCCAGGCGGCCTTGCACACGTGCACCGCGCCCATCAGGTGTACGTCCACCACCTGGCGGAAGTCGGCCAGTTCCATCTTGGCAAAGCTCTTGTCGCGCAGGATGCCCGCGTTGTTCACCAGCACGTCCACGCGGCCCCAGGCGCCTACCGCCTGCGCCACCATCGCCTGCACCGCGTCAAAGTCGGTCACCGACGCGCCATTGGCCAGCGCCTGCCCGCCAGCGGCTTCGATCTCTTGCACCACCTGCTGCGCCGCCGTGGCCGAGCCGCCCGTGCCGTCCACCGCGCCGCCCAGGTCGTTGACCAGCACCTTGGCCCCGCGCGCGGCCAGCGCCAGCGCATGCAGTCGGCCCAGGCCGCCGCCCGCGCCGGTGACGATGGCCACGCGGCCCGTGAAATCGATGGGATTCGTCATGTTCAAAAAGCTCCACTCATGTGCGTTGCAACAAGTGCGCAATGTAAGGGACGGGGCCGCTACGACTTGTCCCGTGCAGCACTGGACAAAGCTGTGCATAAGCCGGGGCCAGCCCGGTATGGCGCACGCAAGTGTTTGTCACACAAGGCAAAGCCTTGCATTGCCCGGATTTTCAGCAGCCGCACCCCCACCGCAGCCGCCACAATGCACCTCATGGAACTGAACCACGACGTCATCGACACGCCCCCGCGCGACGCGGCCACCGTCGTCATGCTGCGCGACAGCGCCGCTGGGCTTGAGGTTCTGCTCATGCGCCGCCACACCGACTCCGCCGTGCTGGGCGGCGCCTACGTCTTTCCCGGCGGCAAGGTCGATGCGCAAGACAGCGCGCCCGACACGCTGGCCCGGCTTGACCGCACGCCCGAAGCCCTGCACGCGCGCCTGGCCGAGCCGGCCCTCACCCCCGCGCAGGCCGCCGCCTTCTACGTGGCCGCCGCGCGCGAGGCGGCAGAAGAATCCGGCCTGCTCTATCTGCAAGTGGGCGCAGCCGAAATCGCCACCCGCAGCGCCGACGCCTGCACCCGCCTGCGCGCGGGCCAGCCACTGGCCGCCCTGCTCACCGAGCTGGGCGCGCGGCTGGACACCGACGCCCTCACGCCCTGGAGCCGCTGGATCACCCCGCGCCAGCCCTCGGTGATGAACAAGCGCTTCGACACGCGCTTTTTCCTCGCCGCCGTGCCGCCCGCACAAGAGGCGCGGCACGACGACTTTGAAGTAACCGAAACGCGCTGGCTCACCCCCCGCGCCGCGCTGCGCGCATACGCCGCCCACGCCATCGACTTGGCGCCGCCGCAAATCATCAGCCTGCTGCACCTCTTGCCCTTTGCCAGCGTGGCCCAGGCCATGCAGGACGCCCACAGCCGCCCGCCCCCGCTGGTGCTGCCCGAACCCATTCAGGCCGAAGGCACGCGCGTGCTCTGCTACCCCGGTGACAGCGCCCACCCCGTGCGCGCCCACGCCTTTCCCCCGCACGTGCCCACGCGCCTGGCCTGGCGCGACAAGCGGTTTGCGCCGCCGCAGGGGTTTGCTGCGCTGCTGGGCTGAGGCACGCCCTGCTTTGCCGGGCTGACGCATTTCCCGTTTTCATTCATGCACGAACACCTACAGGAGACACCCCATGAAGCCCCTCATCCGCCGCCAGACCCTGGCCGACGTGCTGCGCCGCAGCGCGCGGCGCGTGCCTGCCAAGCCCGCCGTGATCTGCGGCGACACCTGCTGGACCTATGCCGAATTCGACGCCCTCGTCACCCGCCTGGCCGCCGGGCTGGCGGGCATGGGCGTGGGCCATCAGGACAAGGTGGCGGTGCTGGCGCGCAACTCGCACGGCTTTGCCGCGCTGCGCTTTGCGCTGGCGCGCCTGGGCGCGGTGCTGGTGCCCATCAACTTCATGCTGAAAGCCGACGAGGTGGCCTTCATCCTGCGCCACGCCGGTGCCCGCACGCTGGCCACCGACAGCGGCCTGGCCGAGCTGGCGCGCGCCGCCGCCGCGCTTGACACGCAGGTGCAAGACTTCATCTGGCTGCCCGGCGAAGACCCGAGCGAGCCCGCGCCCGGCATGGCCCGCTTTGATGACCTGGCCGCCTGCCAGGACCCGCTGCCCGAGGTGCCGCTGCAAGGCACCGACCTGCTGCAAATCGTCTACACCAGCGGCACCGAATCCAGCCCCAAGGGCGCCATGCTCACGCACGACGCGGTGCTGTGGCAATACGTGAGCTGCTGCGTGAACGCCGAGATTGCGCAAGACGACGTGCTGCTGCACGCGCTGCCGCTTTACCACTGCGCGCAGCTCGACGTGTTCTTCGGCCCCGGCATCTACACGGGTGCCACCAACCACATCACCAGCAAACCCACGCCCGACCACCTGCTGCCCATGATGGCCCGGCACGGCATCAGCAGCTTCTTCGCCCCGCCCACGGTGTGGATCGCGCTGCTGCGCTCGCCGCTGCTTGACCAGACCGACCTGAGCCAGCTCGCCAAGGGCTACTACGGCGCGTCCATCATGCCGGTGGAAGTGATGAAGGAAATCGCCCGCCGCCTGCCCGCCGTGCGCCTGTGGAACCTCTATGGCCAGACCGAAATCGCCCCGCTGGCCACCATGCTTGGCCCCGATGACCAGCTGCGCAAACCCGGCTCGGCCGGCCGCGCCGTGCTGAACGTGGAAACGCGCGTGGTGAACGACGACATGCAGGACGTGGCCGTGGGCGAGGTCGGCGAAATCGTGCACCGCTCGCCGCACCTGATGGTGGGTTACTTCAAAGACCCCGAGCGCACCGAAGCGGCTTTCAGCGGCGACTGGTTTCACTCGGGCGATCTGGGCGTGATCGACGAAGAGGGCTACATCAGCGTGGTCGACCGCAAGAAGGACATGATCAAGACCGGCGGCGAAAACGTGGCCAGCCGCGAGGTGGAAGAGATGATCTACCGCCTGCCCGAAGTGAGCGAAGTGGCCGTCATTGGGCTGCCCGACGCCAAGTGGGTCGAAGCCGTGACCGCCGTCGTGGTGCTCAAGCAGGGCCAGCAGTTGACCGAAGAGCAGGTCATCGCCCACTGCAACACCCACATGGCCCACTTCAAGGTGCCCAAGCGCGTGCTGTTTGCAGACGCCCTGCCCAAGAACCCCAGCGGCAAGCTGCTCAAGCGGCAGTTGCGCCAGACGGTGGAGCCGGTCTGACAGGGACGGGGCAGCAGGGCTGAAGGCATGACAGCCGAACGCAGAGAAGACTTCGCTCGGTCCGCAGTTTTGCCACCGCTGCCTCCGAGATGTACAGGCCGCAGGGTGGGTGCTTGCACCCACGTCAGCGCCGGTGGATAGGCACCGCTGATCGGACCGAATGGGCACGCCAAAACCCGACGTTGGAGCAAACACCATGCGCGATGTCGCGGCCCTGCGGCCAACGCACTCAACACCTTCGGGCAATGGGTGGATGACAGGCGCGAAGACGTGGATGGGTATCTGAAGAACCTGCAGCGATGGGTGGCCGACGAAAGGGAAGGCACGCTTGCCACGCTGCCCGCCCTGCGTGCGGCGCAGCCATATAACGCCTGCCGAACCTCAGTTGGATCCGCTTGCCATCGCGTTTGGCCGGCGAATCGAATATTTGAGTAGCTGCTTGCGCATTATATAAAACGTTTTCACATATAAAACATATTGAAAACGTTTTAAAACTTGCGTAAGCAGCTCCTGTTTTCTTTTAGTCTGGGTAGAGCCCAGCCTACAAAACCTGCTTCTTTTGCGTCCTTCACATCCGGCTGTTTGGCCCTTTGGCCGTTTTCAAGCCTTCAGCTTTCGGCATCCCCCGCCAGCAGGGCGCGCATGCCCGCTTCGTCGATCACGGGCACGCCCAGTGTGCGGGCTTTTTCCAGCTTGCTGCCCGCCTCGTCGCCCACCACGACGTAGCTGGTTTTCTTGCTGACGCTGCCGGCGACCTTGGCACCAGCGGCTTCGAGCAGGTCTTTGGCTTCGTCGCGGCTCAAGGTGGGCAGGGTGCCGGTCAGCACGAAGGTCTTGCCCGCCAGCGGGGCCAGCGCGGCGGCGCTGGGGGTGCCCTCGGGCCAGGCCACGCCCACGGCGCGCAGTTGCGCCACCACCTCGCGGTTGTGCGGCTGCTGAAAGAAGGTATGCACGCTGGTCGCCACCACGGGGCCAACGTCGGCCACTTGCAGCAGGTGGTCGGTGCTGGCGGCCATCACCGCATCGAGCGTGCCGAAGTGGCGCGCCAGCTCCTTGGCGGTGGTTTCGCCCACGTGGCGAATGCCCAGCGCAAACAAAAAGCGTGCGAGCGTGGTCTGCTTTGATTTTTCAAGCGCCGCAATCAGGTTTTGCGCCGACTTTTCAGCCATGCGCTCCAGCGCAGCCAGCGCGACGAAGCCCATGCGGTAGACATCGGGCAGGGTTTTGACCACGTTGCCATCGACGAGCTGCTCCACCAGCTTGTCGCCCAGCCCTTCGATGTCGAGCGCGCGGCGGCTGGCAAAGTGCAGCAGCGCCTGCTTGCGCTGCGCGGGGCAGAACAGCCCGCCGGTGCAGCGGTGGTCGGCCTCGCCTTCTTCGCGCACCACGTCGCTGCCGCACACGGGGCAGTGCGCGGGCATGGTGAAGGCGGGCGCGCCGGGCACGCGCTTGTCGGCCAGCACCGAGACGACTTCGGGGATCACGTCGCCCGCGCGGCGCACCACCACGGTGTCGCCCACGCGCACATCCTTGCGGCGCGCTTCCAGCTCGTTGTGCAGCGTGGCGTTGGTCACCGTGACACCGCCGACGAACACGGGTGCCAATTTCGCAACGGGCGTGAGCTTGCCGGTGCGGCCCACCTGCACGTCGATGGCTTGCACGGTGGTGAGCTGCTCTTGCGCCGGGTATTTGTGTGCCACGGCCCAGCGCGGCTCGCGGGTGACGAAGCCCAGCTCGCGCTGCAATTCGAGGCTGTCCACCTTGTAGACCACGCCGTCGATGTCGAAAGGCAGGCTGTCGCGCTGGGCGGCCACGTCGGCATGAAAAGCTATCAACTCAGAAGCGCCTTGCGCTTGCCGGGCAAGCGATGAGACGGGAAAGCCCCAGGCTTTCAGCGTTTGCATGGTCTGCCAGTGGCTGGCGAAATCGGGGCCGCCTTCGGTGACCGGCGTGACCTCGCCCAGGCCGTAGGCGAAAAAGCTCAAGGGGCGCTGGCGGGCGATGCCGGGGTCGAGCTGGCGCACCGCGCCGGCGGCGGCGTTGCGCGGGTTGACGAAGGTCTTGGCGGCCTTGTCGCCCGCGGCCATGCGCTCGCGCATGCGTTCGTTGAGCGCCTCGAAATCGTCGCGGCGCATGTAGACCTCGCCACGCACTTCGAGCACGGCGGGGGGATTGGGCGAGGCATCCGCCTGCGCATGCGGGGCCGCGCCGTTCAGGCGCAGCGGAATCTGCCGGATGCCGCGGATGTTCTGCGTCACGTCTTCGCCGGTTTCGCCGTCGCCGCGCGTGGCAGCTTGCACGAGCACGCCGTTTTCATAGCGCAGGCTGATGGCGAGGCCGTCGAACTTGGGCTCGGCCACGTAGCCGATGGGCTGGCCCGCCAGCACGGCTTGCGCGGCAGGGCCCAGCGGCTCGGCGCGGTGGCGCGCGTCGCCCGGCTTCAGATCCACGCGGCGCTGCTCCGACGCGAGGTAGTTGCGCACCTGCTCGTCGAACTTCAGCGCCCCGGCGGGCGTGGTGTCGGTCTCGGTGCGGATGCTGCGCATGGGCAGCGCGTGGCGCACGGGCGCAAAGCCGTCCAGCACCGCGCCGCCCACACGCTGCGTGGGCGAATCGGGCGTGCGCAGCGCCGGGTGCGCGGCTTCGAGCGCTTGCAGCTCGGTGAACAGCTTGTCGTATTCGGCATCGGGCAGCTCAGGCGCGTCCAGCGTGTAGTACTGGTGCGCCGCGCGGTTGAGCCTGCGGCGCAGCTCGGCGGCACGAGCGGCGGTGTCTGCTTGAGCGGTCATGGTGGCGGTGAATGGGGGGGCCAATTGGGGTCAGGCTAATTGGGGGCAGATCACGATTTATGGGGGAAGCAAGCGTGGGTTGCCCTCACCCCTGCCCTCTCCCAGAGGGAGAGGGAGCAATACCGGGGGCCGAGCGAAGCGATGGCCCGTGTGGGTTTTTGGGAAAACCCCTCTGGCCGTGCCGAGAAGCGCAGGGCGTGGGGCGGGTGCGCAGCGAAGCATGCGCACTTCGTGCTCTGACTCGCTGCAGTTGTCTGAGCGGCGAGAGCGCAGCGAACAAAGCGAGTTCTGCAGCGCCGCCCCACGACCGAGCATCGCAGGTTGCCCGTAGCGAAGCGAAGGGACACGGCCGGTGGGGCCGCCTTTTCTTGGGTTACTTTCTTTTGGCGGCGCAAAAGAAAGTGACTGCGCTGCCGGGCGCACATCCCGGCCAGCGACGCTTCCAGCATCCCAGCGCACCAAAACAAACGCAGCGCTGGCGGAATCCCTTCGGGGTTCCGCCCTACGGGGTGAGCGGCAAGAAAAGATGCGCGCATACACAAGCCCTCAAGGCCAGTGGCATGCCCTAGTGTCGCGTCACGTTTCAAATGTCGGATGGCCGTGCCGTCATGGCAGCAAGTGGCAAGGCGCTGATCGCCGCCAATGCTGTCGGTATGGGCAAGAGCAGCAACGCCGCCACGGGCGGCGAGGGCGGTGCGGACACC
>JAUNTQ010000135.1 GCA_030538605.1 Pseudomonadota bacterium | reverse complement strand
CGCCCAACGCCCAACCCCTCATGCCCGCGCCCCCGCCCCCTGCCGCCCTCTGCATCGCCGGGCCCAACGCCAGCGGCAAAAGCGCGCTGGCCCTGGCCCTGGCGCAGCTCGTTCCCGCAGAAATCATCAGCGTCGATTCAGCCCTCGTCTACCGCGGCATGGACATCGGCACCGCCAAACCCACCCCGCCAGAGCGCGCCGTCGCACCCCACCACCTGATCGACATCCGCGACCCGCGCGATGCCTACAGCGCCGCCGACTTCGCCCGCGACGCCACGCGCCTCATCGCCGACATCCGCGCCCGTGGCCGCCTGCCCGTGCTCGTGGGCGGCACCATGCTCTACTTCAAGGCCCTGCTGGGCGGCCTGCACGACATGCCCCCCGCCGATGCGCAAGTGCGCGAGGCAATCGACGCGCGCGCCCGCGCCCAAGGCTGGCCCGCCCTGCACGCCGAGCTGGCCCGCATAGACCCCGCCACCGCCGCCCGCTTGAGCACCGCCGACAGCCAGCGCATACAGCGCGCGCTGGAAGTGTGGCAACTCACAGGCCGCCCCCTCTCCGCCTTTCACGCCGACCAGCGCGCCGCCCCGGCAACCCTTGAGCTGCCCCTCTTCTCGCTCGAACCCGCCGACCGCGCCTGGCTGCACGCGCGCATCGCCCAGCGCTTCGACGCCATGCTGGCAGACGGCCTCATCGACGAAGTGCAAGCCCTGCGCGCACGCGGCGATCTGCACCCCGATCTGCCCAGCATGCGCTGCGTGGGCTACCGCCAGGTGTGGGACACGCTGGACGGCCGCGCGCCCATGGCCACCCTGCGCGAACGCGGCATCGCCGCCACGCGGCAGCTCGCCAAGCGCCAGCTCACCTGGCTGCGCGGCATGCCCGCGCGCCACATGCTCCCCGCAGACGACGCGACAGGCCCCGACACCCTGGCACGTCAGTTGCTGTACGGAGTATGGAAAGACACTTTTTGACAACCGCTGCACATGGCGGTTGGCACCGGCTCGCGTGCCAACCGCCATGCACATGATGGGCCGTCCATCCGGTGGTGCGATTTGTCAAACAAAAGTGCAAAACGACCAGCCCGTCGGTGCCATGCACGACACACCAACCACAAGCAGAGGATGGAACTCATGACGAAAGCCCCCGCCGACCTGGCGCCGGCGCGGTCTGCCGCGCCCACACACCCCACCGACACCACGGTGACAGAAAACGCCAGCCCGTCATTCACATCCACCGCTGCTCCCGCGCCTGGCGCAAGTGCAGCGCAGGCAAAAGGCCCGGCAGCCACTTCCGCCGCCGCGCGCGTGAGCCAGGTGGCCGGTCTTTCCGCACTCATGTCGGCCGTGCTGGCCGCATGCGGCGGCGGCGACGATGCGGGCCCGGTCAGCGGCTCCCCCGTTGCCCCCAGCCCCGCCGGCGCGGCGTCGCCCGCACCCGTCACACCGCTCACCCCGCCGGGCGGCACCACCGGCCCCGTGCCAGCCCCCGCACCCACTCCCGCCGCACCTGCGCCCGCCAGCCCTGCGTCGCCTCCCGCTCCCGCCGAACCCACCAACATCACCGCTGCCGAAGCCGCGCGCTTTCTGCAGCAAGCGCAGTTCTCCGCCAGCGATGCCGAGATCAGCGCCGTGCAGCAAAAGGGCTACGGCGCCTGGCTCGATGAACAAATGCGCGCGCCGATCAGCCAGACCGGCTGGGACTGGTTGCAGCAGCGGCGCAGGGCCAACGGCAACCGCAATGTCGACCACATGATCTGGAAACAGCTGATCGACGGGCGCGACGCCGTGCGCAAGCGTGTGGCGCTGGCATGGTCGGAGATTTTCGTTGTTTCCGTAGAAGGCGTGGACACCATCTGGAACGAGTTCGCCATGGCGGCCTACTGGGACTTGCTGAACACGCACGCCTTCGGCAACTACCGCCAGTTTCTCGAAGCCCTCTCGCTCAACCCTGCGATGGGCTTCTACCTGAACACGCGCGGCAACCGCAAGGCCGACGCACGCACCGGCCGCGAGCCCGACGAAAACTACGCCCGCGAGGTCATGCAGCTGTTTTCCGTCGGTCTGTACCAGCTCAACACCGACGGCAGTCCACGTGCGGGCGGCGCCGAAACCTACAACAACGAAGACGTGAGCAACCTCGCGCGCGTGTTCACCGGCTATCGGCTGAGCAAGAACTACAGCGAGTATCGGGACGACCCCGCCACCTTCCGCGAGCCGATGGTCCTCAACGCGGCCGACCACGCGTCCGAGTCGGTTAGATTTTTGGGCAAGGATCTTCCCGCCACCGACGGCACGGCGCGCCTGAAAGCCGCCATGGACGTGCTGGCCAGCCACGACAACGTGGGGCCGTTCATGGGTCGGCAGCTCATTCAGCGGCTGGTCACCAGCAACCCGAGCCGCGCCTACGTGGGCCGCGTGGCTGCTGCGTTCAACAACAACGGCGCCGGTGTGCGCGGCGACCTGCGCGCCGTCACGCGTGCGGTGCTGCTCGACCCCGAGGCACGGCAAGACCCTTCGCTCAAGCCCCCCACCTGGGGCAAGCTGCGTGAGCCGATGATCCGCTTCGTGCAATGGGCGCGCACCTTCTCGGCCACATCTTCGGACAGCCGCTGGGTGGTGCGCAACCTCTCCAGCGCCTCTGATGCCCTGGGCCAGAGCCCGCTGCGAAGCCCTTCGGTGTTCAACTTCTTCCGCCCCGGCTATGTGGCGCCCGGCATCCAGTCGGTGGCAAGGGGTCTGACCACACCCGAATTCCAGATCACCAACGAAAACTCGGTGACTGGCTACATCAACTTCATGCGCAGCGTCATCGAGCGCGGACTCGACGGAGGCAGGGATGGCGGCGAGGCGAACTCCATCCTGCAGCCCAACTACTCGCGCGAACTGACGCTGGTCGAAGACCCCGCCGCACTGGTGGCCAGGCTCAACCTGCTGCTGACTGCGGGGCAGTTGTCGGCCACCACGGTCACCACGATCCGCAACGCCATCGCCACCCTATCGACCGACACCCCCGCAAGGCGCAACCAGCGCGTGTGGGCTGCCATTCTCCTGGTCATGGCCTGCCCCGAATACCTGGTGCAGAAGTGACGACGCCTGCCCCCTACCTGAAAGGACCCACCCGATGACAGCTCTTCCTGGAACGCTGGCGCGCCGCGCCTTTCTTCAGCGCCTGGGCCACCTGGGCGTGGCAGGCGTTGCCGCGCCCTGGGCGCTCAACCTCGCCGCCATGGGCGAAGCCGCCGCCCAGTCGGCCAGCGGCGACTACAAGGCGCTGGTGTGCATCTTCCTCTACGGCGGCAACGACCACGCCAACACCGTCATCCCCTACGACAGCACCAGCCACGCGGCCTACATCGCCGCGCGTGGCGGCGGAGAGGGCCTGGGCACCGCCCGCCACCTGCTCAAGCCTTTGTCCACCAAGCTGCCCGACGGCCGCGAACTGGCACTGGCGCCCGAGCTGGCACCCCTGGCCGACATGTTCAACAGCGGCAACCTGGCCGTGCAGCTGAACGTGGGGCCGCTCGTTCAACCCACCACGCGCGAGGAGTACAGAAACCGCTCGGTGCCGCTGCCGCCCCGGCTGTTCTCGCACAACGACCAGCAGTCCATCTGGCAAAGCTCGGCCCCCGAAGGCTCCACCGTGGGCTGGGGCGGCAAGCTGGGTGACCTGGCCATGGGCAGCAACACCCACACGCTGTTCACCTGCATGTCGGTGACGGGCAACGCCGTGTTCCTGTCGGGGCAAAACGCGCTGGCGTTCCAGATCGGCGCGGGCGGTGCCCGGGCCATTGGCGCGGCCACCAACGCAAGCAGCATGTTCGGCTCGGAAACCTGCCGCGCCGCACTCAACAGCCTGATCACGCAGAACCGCAGTCACGTGCTGGAGCACGAACTCAACACCATCACCGGCCGAGCAATAGACGCCGAAGCCACGCTGCGAGATCGGCTGGCAGGCAGCGCCACAGAGTTCGACGACGTGCTGCCCAACAACATCCCCTACGACGGTCAGTCCGTCGGCAGTCAGCTCAACCGCCAGCTCAAGATGGTGGCCCGCCTCATCGCGGCGCGCCAGCAGCTGGGCATGCAGCGGCAGGTGTTCCTGGTGTCGATGGGCGGCTTTGACAACCACGACAACCTGGGCACCATCCACCCCCGCCTGCTCAGCCTGCTGGCCCAGGGCATGCAGGGCTTTCAGCGAGCGCTCAACGCCTTGGGTGTGGCCCAGGGCGTGACCACCTTCACCGCGTCCGAGTTTGGCCGCACCATCACCTCCAACGGCGACGGCTCCGACCATGGCTGGGGCGCGCACCATTTCGTGATGGGCGGCGCGGTGAACGGCAAGGCCATCTATGGCGACATGCCCGCAGACATCCTGGGCAACGAGCTGGACGTGGGCCGCGGCAACACCATCCCCACCACCTCGGTCGACGCCTACGCCGCCACGCTGAGCGAATGGTTTGGCGTGAGCAAGTCGTACATGCCCTACATCGCCCCCAACCTGAAGCACTTTTCGCCCGTGCAGGGCAAGAGCTTCCTCGGCTGAGCCAGCGGCGCACCGGGCCTTTGCCCCTCAACGCACTAGGCCACCTTCGGGTGGCTTTTTTCGTGGCGCCGCCTGCGCACTGGCGCCCACATGGGAAAATGCGCGCTTTGCTGCGGCCACCGGCACGCGCTCGGCATACGGCCTGCGGCACCCATGCTGGCTGGCCCGGCCTTCAACGCTCTTTCACACCCCCATGTCGTCCACCCTGCACCCCATGCTCAACGTGGCCATTCGCGCCGCGCGCGCCGCTGGCGCCATCATCAACCGCGCTGCGCTCGACATCGAGTCGGTGCGCATCTCGCAAAAGCAGGTCAACGACTTCGTCACCGAAGTCGACCACGCGAGCGAAAACGCCATCATCGAAGCCCTGCTCACGGCCTACCCGCAGCACGGCATCCTGGCCGAGGAATCGGGCCGCGCCCACGGCAACCCCAAGGCCGATCACCTCTGGATCATCGACCCGCTGGACGGCACCACCAACTTCATCCACGGCTTTCCCGTGTACTGCGTCAGCATCGCGCTGGCCGTGCAGGGCCGCATCGAGCAGGCCGTGGTCTATGACCCCACGCGCAACGACCTCTTCACCGCCACGCGCGGGCGCGGCGCTTACATGAACGAGCGCCGCATCCGCGTGAGCAAGCGCACCGAGCTCAAAGACAGCCTGATCTCCACCGGCTTTCCCTTCCGCAAGGGCGACGACTTTCAGACCTATCTGAAGATGATGGCCGACGTGATGCAGCGCACCGCCGGCCTGCGCCGCCCGGGTGCCGCCGCACTCGATCTGGCCTATGTGGCCGCGGGCTTTGCCGACGGCTTTTTCGAAACCGGCCTGAAACCCTGGGACGTGGCCGCCGGCTCGCTGCTGGTGACCGAGGCAGGCGGGCTGATCGGCAACTTCACCGGCGAAGGCGAATACCTCGAACTGCAAGAGTGCCTGGCCGCCAACCCGCGCGTGTACGCCCAGCTCGTCGCCCTGCTGCGCGGCTACTCGCGCCACGTACCCAAGGCGCGCGCCACCACCACTGCCGCCGACGCCACCGACGCGAACGCGAACCTGCTCACGCCCGAGGCCGCCCTGGCCGCCACCGAGGCCACCCCCGCCCCGCGCAAGACCATGCGCCGCGCCGCGCGTCCGGCCGATGCGCCACCACCGGCCAGCGCAGCGGCCGACGCACCCACCCAAGCGCCCGCTCACACACCCGAGCACGCCGCCGCCCCCGACGACACCGCCGCTGGCGACACCCCCGCGTGAACCGCCCCGCGCGCCCGCACGCCGCGCCGGCCGACGCTGGGCAGCCGCACGCCGACCCGCCCGCCGCCGGCCCGGCCGACGTGCCCCACCCGCGCGCCGTGCGCAGCTTCGTCCTGCGCGCGGGCCGCACCACCACGGGCCAGGCCCGCGCCCTGATCGAGCTGGGGCCGCGCTACCTGCTGCCCTACGACCAGGCCGCCACCGACCTGGTGGCCAGCTGCATGGCGGCTGCGCAGGCGCAGGGGCAGGCGTTCGACCGCACGGTGCTCGAAATCGGCTTTGGCATGGGCCAGGCCACTGCGCACATCGCCGCCCTCATGCCGCACACGCTGTTCATCGGCTGCGAAGTCCACGAACCCGGCGTGGGCGCCTTGCTCAAGAGCATTGGCGAGCAGAACCTGCACAACCTGCGCATCGTGCAGCACGACGCGGTAGAGCTGCTCACCCACATGATCGCCCCCGGCACGCTGGGCGGCGTGCACATCTTCTTCCCCGACCCCTGGCACAAGAAGCGCCACCACAAGCGCCGCCTGATCCAGCCGCCCTTCGTGCGCCTGCTCACCGAGCGCCTGGCCCCCGGCGGCACCCTGCACTGCGCCACCGACTGGCAGCCCTATGCCGAGCAAATGCTTGAAGTGCTGACCGCCGAACCCCTGCTGCGCAACACCGCTGGCAGCGGCTACGCCCCCCGCCCCGCCTACCGCCCCGACACCAAGTTCGAACGCCGCGGCCTGCGCCTGGGCCACGGCGTGTGGGACCTGGTGTTTGAGCGCGCATAGGCCAGAAACATAAAAAAGTGAGCTGCTCGCGTATGTTTTAAAACATATTTAGATACATATATATCTGAAAACGCTCAAAAACCTACGCAAACAGCTCACTTTTTATTTTCAACTGAACTTGAAAACAAACAAGCGCCTCTTGCTCCCTCCCCCGCTGGGGGAGCAACTGTGTTCAAAGTCAAGTGTTT
>JAUNTQ010000134.1 GCA_030538605.1 Pseudomonadota bacterium | reverse complement strand
CCCGCCGCGCCCGATGCCGCCTGGCACGCCGCGCTGCGCCAGTCCATCGCCCAGGCGCTGGCCGACTGCCGCGCGGCGGGTGCCACGCTGGTCGTCAACGACCACTGGCGGCTGGCCGCCGAGCTGGCGGCGGGCCACACCGCCGGGCTGGCCGTGCACCTGGGGCAAGAAGACCTGCTGGCCCTGGGCGACGCAGGCCGCGCCGCGCTGGCCGCCAGCGGCCTGCCCCTGGGCATCAGCAGCCACAGCCTGTGGGAGCTGGCCCGCGCGCGCAGCATGCAACCCTGGTACGTGGCCTGCGGCCCTGTGTGGCCCACGCTCACCAAGGACATGCCCTGGGTGCCGCAGGGGCTGGACAACCTGCGCTGGTGGGTACACATGGCCGGCGTGCCGGTGGTGGCCATTGGCGGCATCCTCGACCACGCCCAGGCCACCCAAGCCGCACAAACCGGCGCCGCCGCCGTGTGCATCGTGCGCGGGCTGGGCGACGACCCGGCGCAAACCGTGCCCGCATGGCAAGCGGCCATCGACTTAGGCCACGCCGCCCCGCGCCCGCCGGTGCCCATGTGGCCGCACCGGTCTTTGGCATGAAACGCCTTCTGTGCGGCTTGCGAGGTCTACGCTTCGATCTGTTTCACGACCATGCGTTTTTCAAAGCGCTGCGGGTGGCAAGCCCGCGCAACGAGCCACTGCCATGAACCTCAAATCTTCCGACAACATCAACGCCCAGACCACGCAGCCGCAGCAGGAGTACGTGCGCGTGCTCACCATCGCCGGGTCTGACTCGGGCGGGGGCGCCGGCTTGCAGGCCGATCTGAAAACCTTTGCCGCGCTGGGCTGCTTTGGCCTGTGTGCCGTTACCGCGCTCACGGCGCAGAACACGCAGGGCGTGCAGGGCATTCATGACGTGCCGCCTGCTTTTCTGGCGGCGCAGATCGACGTGGTGGTGGGCGACATCGGTGCGCACGCGGTCAAGATCGGCATGCTGCATGCGCCGGACACCGTGCAGGTGGTGGCCGAGGCGATTGACCGCCATGCGCTGCCGCATGTGGTGCTTGACCCGGTGATGGTCAGCGCCAGCGGGGCCACGCTGATCGAGCCGCCTGCCGTGCAGGCGCTGGTGGATGCGCTGTTTCCGCGCGCGGCGGTCATCACGCCCAACCTGGACGAAGCCGCGCTGCTGCTGGGCACGCCCGTGCGCAGCGTGCCCGACATGGCCGCCGCTGCGCAGGCGCTGCTGCAACGCGGCGCGCGCGCCGTGCTGCTCAAGGGCGGCCATCTGAGCGGCAACGATGTGCACGACCTGCTGCTGGAGCGCGGGGCCGAGCCGCAGGCCATGCAGCACGAGCGCATCGACACGCGCAACCTGCACGGCGCGGGCTGCACGCTGTCGTCGGCCATTGCCGCGTTTCTGGCCCAGGGCCTGCCGCTGCGCCTGGCCGTGGAGGCTGCGCGCAGCTACGTGCTGGACGCCATCAAGAGCGGCGCGCGCGTGCGCACCGGCCACGGCAACGGCCCGCTGGACCACGGCTTCTCGCCCCGCGCCAGCGTGCTGCGGGATTTGGACTGATCTCATCACTGGCACCTGACCCCCATGTACCAGCCCCCCTTTTCCGCCAGCCAAGACCCCGCCATCGCCGCACGCCTGATGCGCGAGCACCCCTTTGCCAGCCTCATCACCGTGGATGCCGACGGCCTGCCCTTCGTCACCCACTTGCCCTTGCACCTGAAGGACGATGCAGGCGCAGCCGAGGGGCGCTTCACCCTGCTGGGCCATGTGGCGCGGCCCAATCCGCAGTGGCGGCACTTGCAGGCCCACCCACGCGCGGTGGTCACTTTTCAGGGGCCGCACGCCTACATGTCGCCTGCGGTCTATCCCGACCTGGCGCGCGTGCCCACCTGGCTTTACCTGGCTGTGCATTGCACCGTGCAAGCGCGCCTGCTGGCGGCGGATGACGCGGCGGGCAAGGACGCGCTGCTCAAATGCCTGATTGGCGACCACGAACCCGCCTACGCCGAGCAGTGGCGCGCCATGGACGAAACCCTGGCGGGCAAGCTGCTGCAAGGCATCACAGCGTTCGAGCTGACGGTGACCGACTGGCAATGCACGCTCAAGCTCAACCAGCACCGCCGCGAATCGCACGCCGCCCTGCACGCCGCCTGTGCCGCCGGCACGCCGGACGAGCGCGCGCTGGTCGGGTGGATGCAGGCGCTGGGCATGGTGCCCGCCAATGAAGAAGGAGCGAGCTGATGCGCGTTTTGAGTCTTTTGGGTCTGGTGCTGGCGCTGGCCGTGGTGGGCATGCTTGTCAAGCGCCAGCTGGATGCGGCGCGCGTCAGTGCAGACGTGCCCACGCTGGCCGCCCCCAGCCAGCCCCCGCCTGCCAACGCGCACGAGCAAAGCCAGCAGGTGCAGCAGCAATACAAGCAGGCGCTTGATGCCGCCTTGCAGCAGCAACAGCAGCAGCGAAACATGCTGGACGACGTGAATTGATGCCCGTGAATGACTGACAAACGTCCGGGCTGCCCGCTCCTTCCCCCGCTGGGGGAAGGCTGGGATGGGGGCTGACCACCTTCGACACATCCACCGTGGTCAGCCCCCACCCCAACCCTCCCCCAGCGGGGGGCAAGAGGCGACTGACTGTTTTTGAGTCCAGTCATCAACACCCGCACCCCACATGCCCACACCCATTCGCGACGACGAAGCCGCCATGCGCCTGGCGCTGGCCGAGGCGCAGGCCGCCGCCGCTGCGGGCGAGGTGCCCGTGGGCGCGGTGCTGGTCAAGGACGGCCAGCTCATCGCCACGGGCCGCAACGCGCCCATCGCCGGGCACGACCCCACGGCCCATGCCGAGATCGCTGCCCTGCGCGCGGCAGCCCGGCGCCTGGGCAACTACCGGCTGGATGGATGCACGCTTTACGTCACGCTGGAGCCGTGTGCCATGTGCGCCGGGGCCATGCTGCATGCGCGCCTGGCCCGCGTGGTGTTTGGCGCGGCAGACCCGCGCACCGGCGCGGCGGGCTCGGTGCTCAACCTGTTTGCCCAGCCGCAGCTCAACCACCACACGCAGGTGCAAGGCGGCGTGCTGGCGGGCGAATGCGCGGCCGTGCTGCGCGGCTTTTTCAAGCCCCGCCGCGCCAACGCCGCACCCCTGCGCCAGGATGCGCTGCGCACCCCTGCCGCGCGCTTTGCGGCCTTGCCCGGCTATCCGTGGGCACCGCGCGAAGTGGCTGATTTGCCCGCGCTGGCCGGCCTGCGCATGCGCTATCTGGACGAAGGCCCGCGCCACGCCCCGCGCACCTGGCTGTGCCTGCACGGCAACTTCGGCTGGAGCTATCTGTGGCGGCACATGCTGCCCGTGTGGCTGGCGGCGGGCGACCGCGTGCTCGCGCCTGACCTGGTCGGCTTCGGCCAGAGCGACAAGCCCAAGAAAGACGCCGCCCACACCTTGCGCTGGCACCGGCAGGTGCTGCGCGAATGGGTGGCGCACGTGGGGGCAGAGCGCGTGGTGCTGGTGGGCCACGGCCTGGGCGGCACCATCGGCCTGGGCCTGCCGCCCGCTGCGCCGGAGCGTTACATGGGCTTCATGGGCCTGAACACCCGGCCCGTGTCGGCCACCGTGCCCGATGCACTGGCGCGCTGGCAGCAATGGAGCGACCGGCACCCCACCTGCGACGTGGCCCGCCTCATGGCCCGCGCCTGCCCTGGTCTGGGCGTGGCCGAGCAAGCGGCCTACGCCGCGCCTTTCCCTGATGCGGGCCACCGCGCCGGCCCGCGCGCCTGGCCCGCGCTGTGGTCAGCGCCTGACGACGAGGCCGACGCGCTGGCCGCCTTCTGGCAAAGCCAGTGGCAAGGCCGCAGCTCAGTGCCGCGTCACGCCTCCAATGTCGGTGTCCGCACCGCCCTCGCCGCCCGTGGCGGCGTTGCTGCTCTTGCCAATACCGACAGTATTGGCGGCGATCAGCGCCTTGCCACGAGCGCCGATGACGGCACGGCCATCCGACATTGGAGACGTGACGCGACACTGCTGGCCATAGGCGCGCACGACAGCTTGCTGGGCGCGGATGCCATGCGCCCGCTGCAAGCCCTCATCGCCGGTGCGCCCGCGCCCTGGGTGCTGCCCGGCGTGGGCCATTTCACGCCTGAGCAGGCGGGGGCGGAAGTGGCGCGGCGGGCTTTGCAGGTGTTTGCGTGAGGCTGGTGGGCTTGTGCATGCACACATCTCACTTGGCGTTGTACGAGCGATTTCACCGACACGCTGAACGGGCCACCACCCCGTAGGCTGGGTAGAGCCGAAGGCGAAACCCAGCGTTCTTGCGCGCCGGATTGCTGGGTTTCGCTTTCGGCTCTACCCAGCCTACAAAGAGGTGTGCATGTACGAGGGCGGCGGGAGGGTGAAAAGAACTGCCGGACGCGAAGGGCGCGAAGGGTTCGCGAAGGAAGTCAATATAAAAAATGAGCTGCTCGCGCATGTTATTAAACGTTTTTATATATAAAATTATATAAAAATGTTTAATAACGTACGCAAGCAGCTACTGTTTTATTCTTCTGTGTGCTCAAGAGTCATTCGCGCCAGTGCGCAAGTCCCGGCGAGGCACAAGCATCTCGGTTATCCATAGCGCTGGCGTGCCACCCGCACGGCATGAAACGCCAGCGGTGCGCGATGACGAATGACTGCGCCTGCGGCGCATGACAAATGACGAGCCACATCAGCCCGCTTGGCTGTTTTGTCATCTGTCATGGCGCGCCAGCGCCAGTCATTGAGCGCAGCGAATTCATGTTTCATTTCAGCCCGCAGGCACGATGCGCGCGGCGCGCAGCACGGATGGCGTGCGCCTGAGCTGGCGCAGCACGTGCTCCAGGTGCGGCTGGTCGCGCACGGTGATGACAAAGCGCAGGTCTAGCGCTTCTTGCGCCGATTCGTCGGTCATGCCCAGGTGCACGATGTCGGCTTCGGCGGCGACCAGGCTGGTGGCCACGCGCGCCAGCACGCCCTTGCCGTTGACGATGGTGACGACGATGCCCGCTTCGAACAGGCGCACCGGCTCGTCGGCCCATGACACGGTGATGAAGCGTTCGGCGTCCTTGTGCTGCAGGCGGCGCGCCACGGCGCATGCGTCGGTGTGCACCACCAGGCCCTCGCCGCGGCCCAGGTAGCCCAGCACGCCGTCGCCCGGCACGGGGCGGCAGCAGGTGGCGTATTTGATGGAGACGTTTTCCGCGCCGTCGAGGATGACCGCGCCTTGCGAGAGGTTTTCGTGCGCGGTGTAGCGCGCGTGGGTGAGCAGCAGCGCGTCGGGGCGCACGCCGTTGGCGGTGAGCATGGCGGCCAGGCGCGTGGCGACCATGCTGGCGCTGCGCTGGCCCAGGCCGATGTCGGCCAGCATTTCGCCCCGCGTGCGGTTGCCGGTGAAGCGCAGCAGCTTTTCCCACAGGGGCTGGTTGGTGCCCTCGTCGTCGGGCAGCTCGCTCACGCCTTCGGCGCGCAGCGCCTGTGCCAGCAGTTTTTCGCCCAGCTCGCGCGATTCGTCCAGCGCCAGGTTTTTCAGGTGGCTGCGGATCTTGCTGCGCGCGCGGCCCGTGCGCACGAAGCCCAGCCAGGCGGGGTTGGGCGTGGAGACGGCGGCGGTGAGGATCTCGATCACGTCGCCGTTGGCCAGCTCGGTGCGCAGCGGCACCTGCTCGCCATTGACCTTGGCACCCACGGCGTGGTCGCCCACGTTGCTGTGGATGGCGTAGGCAAAGTCCACCAGCGTGGCACCTTGCGGCATGGCCATGATTTGGCCCTTGGGCGTGAAGACGTAGACCGCGTCGGGCACCAGATCGACCTTGACGTGGTCCCAGAACTCGGCGGCGTCGCGCGTTTCGTTCTGGATTTCGAGCAGTGACTGCATCCAGCGCGCGCCCAGCGCGTCGTCGTCGGCCGAGTCGCCCTGGCCGGCCTTGTAGAGCCAGTGCGCGGCAATGCCGGCTTCGGCCACCAGGTCCATGGCCTCGGTGCGGATCTGGAATTCGATGTTCACGCTGGCCGGGCCGACCAGCGTGGTGTGCAGCGACTGGTAGCCGTTGACCTTGGGGATGGCGATGTAGTCCTTGAAGCGCCCGGGCACCGGCTTGTAGAGCTGGTGCAGCAGGCCCAGCGCGGTGTAGCAGCCGATGGCGCTGGAGAGGACGACGCGCACGCCATACAAGTCGCTCACCTGCGCGAAGGACAGGTGCTTGTCTTCCATCTTGCAGTAGATGGAGTAGAGCGTTTTTTCGCGGCCGATGATGTGGGCGGCAAGCCCGCCTTTGAGCAGCGCGGCGTGCACGTCCTGCTGCACTTTCTGCATCAGGTCGCGCCGGCGCTGGCGCGCGCGCGCCACGGCCTTGGCCAGCACGCTGTAGCGCCAGGGCTTGAGGTGGCGAAAGGCCAGGTCTTGCAGCTCGCGGTAGGTCTGGTTCAGCCCCAGGCGGTGGGCGATGGGGGCGTAGATCTCGAGTGTCTCGGTGCTGATGCGGCCCCATTTGCTGCGCGGCATGTCGCCCATGGTGCGCATGTTGTGCAGGCGGTCGGCCAGCTTGACGAGGATCACGCGCACGTCGCGCGCCATGGCCAGCAGCATCTTGCGGAACGACTCGACCTGGCCCTCTTCGCGCGTGCTGAACTGGAGCTTGTCGAGCTTGGTGAGGCCATCGACCAGTTCGGCCACGGGCGCGCCGAACTGCTCGACCAGGTCGGTCTTGGTCACGCCGCAGTCTTCCATCGCGTCGTGCAGCAGCGCGGCCATCAGCGCGTGGGCGTC
>JAUNTQ010000133.1 GCA_030538605.1 Pseudomonadota bacterium | reverse complement strand
GCCTGGGGCTGGCCGACCGCATTCGCCACATCTTCAGCACCGACGAGATGCTGCCGGCGGCGGGGCAGGGTGCCTTGGGTATCGAAACCATAGTTGCCCGCGCCGACCTGGAGGGCGTTCTGGCCCCGTTGGCCGATCAAGCCACCTGGCTGGCCGTGGCCGCCGAGCGCGCCGTCAGCCGCGCCATGGGCGGCAGCTGCTCGATGCCGCTGGCCGCGCACGCCACGCTGGCCGGCACGCGCCTGCACCTGCGCGCCGCCTGGGGCGACCCCGAAGGCGCGCCGCGCCTGGTCACCGCCGAAGGCACCGCCGACGTGGACGGCCTGGCCGCCGCCGAGACGCTGGGCATGCGCGTGGCCGCCGAGCTGCGCGCGGGCGGCGCGCTGACGGCCTTCCGGCCTTGCCCGCCGGTGCTGGTCACCCGCCCCGCCGCCGAGGCCGGGCGCTGGGTGCGCGAGCTGGCCGCGCGCGGCATCGACGCCCGCACACTGCCGCTGATCGACATCGTGCCCGCCCCCTTGCAGGGCGAGCTGGCCGAGGTACGCGCGCAACTGGGCCGCTGCCACGCGGCCATGTTCGTCAGCGGCAATGCGGTGCGCGGGTTTCTGGGCGGGGATGCGGCTTTGCCTGCGCTGCATGCGCTGGCCACAAGGGCCTGGTCGCCCGGCCCCGGCACCACGGCGGCGCTGCGCGCGGCGGGCTGGCCTGCTGAGCGCATCGACGAGCCCGCGCCAGACGCGCCGCAGTTCGATTCCGAAGCGCTCTGGGCGCGCGTGCACGCGCAGGCCACGCCCGGGCGCAGCGTGCTGCTGGTGCGCGGGGGCGATGCGGCGGGGCGCGCAGCCGGGCGCGACTGGCTGGCCGCGCAGCTGCGCGCGGCGGGGGTGGAGGTGCGGCAGGTGGTGGCCTACCGCCGCGTGCCGCCGCCCCTGGGCGCTGCGCAAGCCGCGCAGGCCGCGCAGGCCGTGGACGAAGGCCGCGTGTGGCTGCTGAGCAGCGCCGAAGCCGTGGCCAACCTGCGCCAGGGGCTGCCCGCGCTTGACTTGTCTCGCGCCCGCGCGCTGGCCACGCACCCGCGCATCGCGCAGGCCGCGCGGGCGGCGGGTTTCGGCGCGGTGCATGCCGCCCAGCCCACGCCGGACGCCGTGGCCGAAGCCCTCGCGTCGATAAAATGAGCCGCATGCCTTCCGAGCCGACCGCCCCTTTGCCGCCGGCCTTGCCGTCGCCCGAGCCGTCGGCACAGGCAGCCGCCGCGCCGCCCGCTTCTGCTTTTGCACCCCCTCCATCTCTTTCCGCACCGCTGCGGCGCGCCCGTGCGCGTGGCTTGCAGCCGGGGCTGGTGCTGGCTTGGGCGGTGGCCGCCGTGGCGCTCACGGTGAGCGTGCTGCTGTGGCAAAGGGTCAACGGCATGCAGGCGCATCTGGCGCGACAGAGCGCCGAGGCGGGAAACCAGTCGGTGGAGGCGCGCACGCTGGCGCGCCAGGCCGACGAGGCCGTGCGCGACAGCGCCGCCAAGCTCGCCGCGCTGGAGGCGCGCGTGGCCGACATGACCGCCTACCGCGTGCAGCTGGAGGACATGGTGCAAACCGTCACCCGCGCGCGCGACGAAAACCTGCCCGTCGAGCTGGAAGCCGCGCTGCGCGTGGCGCAAGACCAGACCCAGCTCACCGGCAGCGTGGAGCCCCTGCTGGCCGCGCTGCGCATGGCCGAGCAGCGCCTGGGCCGTGCCCACGACCCGCGCCTGCGCCCCGTCGCGCGTGCCGTGGGGCGCGACCTGGAGCGCGCCAAGGTGGCCGCCATCCCCGACACCGTGGGCCTGCTGGGCCGCATCGACCAGCTGCTGCGCCAGGTGGACGACTTGCCGCTGGCAGGTGACGTGGGCCGCACGCGCGCCAGCCTGCCCCCGCGCGAGACGCCGCCGCCCGCAGCCGAATCGTGGGTCGGGCGGCAGTGGCGGGCCTTTTGGCGCGAGATGCGCGGCCTGGTGCGCGTCAGCCGCGTGGAGCGGCCCGAGGCCAGCATGCTTGCCCCCGAGCAGGCGTTCTTCGTGCGCGAGCACCTCAAGCTGCGCTTGCAGGGCGCACGCCTGGGCCTGCTGGCGCGGCAGTACGAAGCGGCCCGCGCCGATCTGGCGGGCGCGTCGGCGCTGATCGGCACCTGGTTCGACCCCGCCTCTGCCCGCACCCAGGCGGCGGCCACGCTGCTGCAACAGATTCAGGGGCTGACCAAATCAGCCGACATGCCGCGCGCCACCGAGTCGCTGCGCGCCCTGGGCACCGTCGTGGCCACCAGCGGCGCGGCGCCGGGCCGGGACTGAGCCGCCATGCGCGCCGTTTTCTGGCTGGTGGGCCTGTTTGCCGCTGCGGTGGCGCTGGCGCTGTTTGCGGGCGACAACGAAGGCACCGTCACCCTGTTCTGGCCGCCGCACCGGGTCGATCTCTCCGTCAACCTGGTGCTCTTGCTGCTGGTGGCGCTGTTTGCGCTGCTGCACTTTGCGCTGCGCGGCCTGTCGGCCGTGCTGGCGCTGCCGCGCCAGGCGCGCCGCTGGCGGGCGCTGCAACGCGAGCGCGCCGCCCACGCGCTGCTGCTGGACGCGCTCACGCAATACCAGGCGGGGCGTTTCTTGCGCGCGCGCAAGGCGGCGGAAAACGCGCTGGCCCGTGCGCAGGCGCTGCCAGAGGCGGGCGAGAGCGGCAGCGCGTCCACCCACGCCGTGGCGCTGAAGGCGCTCATCCACCTCACCGCGGCCGACAGCGCCCACGCCCTGCAAGACCAGGCCACGCGCGAAGCGCATTGGCAACAGGCGCTGCAAGCGGCTGCCGCAGCCGGCGCTGCGCCTGAGCTGCGCGAGGGCCTGCTGCTGCGCGCCGCCCGCTGGGCGCTGCACGACCGCGACGCGCCGGCCGCGCTGGCCCGCCTGCAAGAGCTGCCCGGCGGCGCGGCACGCCGTACGGCGGCGCTGCGCGTCAAGCTCAAGGCCGCGCGCCTGGCCGACCGCAGCGCCGAAGCGCTGGACACCGCCCGCCTGCTGGCCAAGCACGGGGCTTTTTCGCCCGACGCCGCGCGCAGCCTGCTGCGCCAGCTGGCCGCCGACCTGATGGCGCGCACGCACGACCCCGAGCAGTTGCAAGCCGTGTGGCAGGCGCTCGACCCCGCCGAGCGCGCCAGCCCCGAGCTGGCCCTGCGCGCCGCGCAACGCCTGCTGGCGCTGGACGGCGATGCGGCCGTGGCCCGCCAGTGGCTCGAACCCGTGTGGACGCACATGCTCAGCCAGCCCGACACCGTGGACGCAGCTCAGCGCGCACGCCTGGCCCGCGTGCTGGAAAGCGCCCTGCTGGGCCGCCCCGGCGATGTGGCCGATGCGCAGTGGCTGGCCCGCGTGGAAGCGGCCCGCCAGGCGCATCCGCGCGATGCCACGCTGCAATACCTCGCCGGCATGGCCTGCCTGCATCGCGGCCTGTGGGGCAAGGCCGCGCAGCATTTGACGCAGGCCGCCCGCACGCTGGACGACGAGGCCCTGCGCCGCAGCGCCTGGCGCGCGCTGGCGCAACTGGCCGAGCAGCGTGGCGATGACGCTGCCGCGCAGCAGGCCTGGCGCCAGGCCGCCGGATGAGCGCCCCGGCCCCTGTTGCGCCCGCCCCGCCAGAGCCGACGCTGGACGCCTTCATCGACGCCCTGTGGCTGGAAGACGGCCTCTCGCGCAACACGCTCGACGCCTACCGGCGCGATCTCACGCTCTACACCCGCTGGCTGCATGCCGAACACGGCCTGCGTCTGCCGCAAACCCAGGCGCACCACCTGCTCGGCTACCTGGCCCACCGCATGCAGGGCAAGGCCAGCTCGGCCAACCGGCGGCTCACCGTGTTCAAGCGCTACTTCCGCTGGGCGCTGCGCGAGCGCCTGCTCACGCAAGACCCCACCCTCAAGCTGCTCACCGCCCGGCAGCCGCAGCGCGTGCCCAAGACCATGAGCGAGGCGCAGGTCGAAGCCCTGCTGGCCGCGCCCGACACCGACACCCCCCTGGGCCTGCGCGACCGCGCCATGCTGGAGCTGATGTACGCCAGCGGCCTGCGCGTGAGCGAGCTGGTGGGCCTGAACACCTTTCACGTCGGCCTGAATGAAAACGTGCTGCGCGTGCTGGGCAAGGGCAGCAAGGAGCGGCTCGTGCCCTTTGGCGAAGAGGCCAGCGACTGGCTGGCGCGCTACCTGGCCGATGCCCGGCCCGCCCTGCTGGGCGCGCGCCAAAGTGATGCGCTCTTCGTCACCAGCGCAGGCCGCACGCCCGGCACCGCCATGTCGCGCGTGATGTTCTGGGGCATCGTCAAGCGCTACGCGCGCCAGGCTGGCATGGGCGCGCCGCCCTCGCCCCACACGCTGCGTCACGCCTTTGCCACGCACCTGCTCAACCACGGCACCGACTTGCGCGCCGTGCAAATGCTGCTGGGCCACGCCGACATCTCCACCACCACCATCTACACCCACATCGCCCGCGAACGCCTGAGAGACCTGCACGCCCGCCACCATCCCAGGGGGTGAGCGGTGGGTGCACACCTCTTTGTAGGCTGGGTAGAGCCGCAGGCGAAACCCAGCAAGCGGGCTCGCGAAAACGCTGGGTTTCGCCTGCGGCTCTACCCAGCCTACGAGGCGGTGGTCTGTGTGAGACGCGTGCATGCACAAGCCCAGCGGGGGAGGGTGCCCGTAGGGTGGGTGCTTGCACCCACGCGGCATGAGGCATGGCCCGCAGCGTTCACGTGGGTGCCAGGCACCCAGCCTGCGGCTTGCTGGGGAATGGCTGGGATGGGGCACACCACCTTTGCGCATCCAACGTGGTCAGCCCCCACCCCAGCCCTCCCCCAGCGGGGGAGGGGGCAAGAAGCGTCTGATGGTTTTTGAACTTGGCTATATCGATGAATATGAACAAAAAATAGCTTCTTGCGCACGTTATAAAACGTTTTCAGATACAAAAGTATCTGAAAACAAATAATAACGTGCGCAAGCAGCTATCTTTATATGTCAAAGGCGCACCCTGCATGTACCCCGGCACCCGGCGCAGGCGCGCGCCAGGTGCCGCCCGCGCAGGGCTTCAGCGGTAGCCCACGCGGTCGAGCATCTGCTGCACCCGCACCTGGTTGGCACCCACGGCGCTGATCGGGATGGTCTCGCTCTTGAACTGGCCGCCTTCGGTCATTGCGCGCAGGGCGGGGTTGTCGGTGGCGACGCCCTTGGCCACGGGCCATTCGTTGTTGCCGTTGGCGAAATAGGTTTGCGCCGTCGGGCTGGCCAGGTATTCGAGGAACTTGATGGCGTTGTCCTTGTTCTTGGCGTGGCGCGCCACCGCTGCGCCCGCCACGTTCACGTGCGTGCCCCAGGTGCCCTGGTTGGGAAAGACCACGCCCACGCGCTCGGCCACGGCCTTGTCTTCGGCGCGGTCGGAGCGCATCAGCCGCGCCAGGTAATAGCTGTTGGTGATGGCCACCTGGCACTCGCCCGCGGCCACGCCGCGGATCTGATCGGTGTCGCCGCCCTTGGGCGCGCGCGCCATGTTGTTCACCAGGCCCTTGAGCCAGACCTCGGTCTTCTCCGGCCCCAGGTGTTCCATCACCGCGCCGAACAGGCTGAGGTTGTAGGGGTGCGATCCCGAGCGGGTGCACAGCTTGCCCTTGTTCTGCGGCTCGGCCAGCTTTTCGTAGGTGTCCACCTCGGCGGGCTTGACCTTGGTTTTGTCATAGACCACCACGCGCGCGCGGGTGGACAGGCCGAACCACGGAATGCCGCCATCGGCTGCGGGCGTGGCGCGCAGGCTGGCGGGAATGGCGTCTTCCAGCACCTGCGAGCGGATGGGCAGGTACAGCCCGTCCTGCTCGCCGCGCCACAGGCGGGCGGCGTCCACCAGCAGGATCACGTCGGCGGGCGAGGCGCTGCCCTCGGCCTTCAGGCGCGCGATGATGCCCGCGTCATCCGCGTCCACGCGGTTGATCTTGATGCCGGTGGTCTTGGTGAAGTCGTTGTACAGCGCCTCGTCGGTGGCGTAATGGCGCGCGGAATAGAGGTTGAGCTCCTGCTGCTGCGCTTGCGCCGCACCCGCGCACAGTGCCGCTGCGGCGGCAAGCAAAGCCACTTGTTTTTTCATGTTGAGTTAAGTCCTGGAAGGGGAAAAGAAGAGAGCTTGGGTTCATCCGCCTGCCTGCCACCTCACCGAGCGTTGACCACAGACTGGATCCGCAATGATAACGACAATGAGAATGGTTCGTAAAAACTTTTGTGCATGAACGGGTCCTGGCAGGGTGGGTGCTTGGCTCCCAAGTGAACGCTGCGGGCCATCTTGTCCGCGTGGGTGCAAGCACCCACCCTACGGCAGCGCTTGCAGAAGCGGCGGCAACCGCGAATGGCCACTTGCGCCTGGGCTGCACACGCAAAAAAAGGGCTGATCTTGCGATCAGCCCCTTGAAGGGATCCCTGAACCCGGAGGTGTCGAAAGGACCCGAGGAGACAACGGGTGGGCCTGGTGAAAGGGCCAGTGCAAAAACCGCTCGGGGAACGGGCTTGGCACTGGCGGCCCCTGCCCGGCGAGGGCGTGGGGCCAGTGCCTGACCAGGGTATTGCCCGGGCCAGGCGCTCTGCTGACGATCAGCGAGCGGTTTTCTTGGCGGCGGCGCCGGCCGACTTGGCGGCGTTGGTGGCGCTGGTGGTCACGGCCTGGAAGTTGGCTTCGGCCACGTCAGAGGCTTGCTTGACGGCTTTTTGCACCGACTCGAAAGCGTTGTTGGCAGCGGCTACGGCGCTCTTCATCATGGCGACGGCGGTCTCGGAGCCAGCGGGGGCGTTCTTGG
>JAUNTQ010000132.1 GCA_030538605.1 Pseudomonadota bacterium | reverse complement strand
AAGGGGACATTTCTATTTGGGGGAAAAGGGGACATTTCTATTTTGGGTTGACAGTTGCCCCTGGCCCTGGCGCGGGCTTGCGGTTCAGGCGATGGCGGCCTGCCGCATACGCGCTGCCACGTCATGCAGCCAGGGCGCGCGCTGCCAATGCGCCTGGGCAAAGCGCTCGATGGCCGGCCGGCTGCGCAGCGAGGCACCGAGCGTGTCCAGCCCTTGCAGAAACATGCGCTGATGCCGATCCGACAGGCTGAAGGCGGCGCTGTGGCCGGGGCTGTGCACCGCGCGGTTCTGCACGTCGATGGTGAGCGTCAGTGGCTCAGGCGTGGCCTGCGCTTCCTGCATGAAGGCTTGCGCATCCGCCGCTGGCACGGTGGCCAGCAGCAGGCCGCTGCCCAGGGCGTTGGAGTAGAAGATTTCGGCGAAGCTGCTGGCCACGATGGCCTTGAAACCGAACTGCTGCAAGCCCCACACGGCGTGTTCGCGGCTCGACCCGCAGCCGAAGTTGGGGCCGGCCAGCAGCATGTCGGCGGCCTGATACGCGGATTGGTTCAGTACGAAGCCCGGCCGCGCGCGGCCTTCGCCGTCGAAGCGCAGGTCGTGCAGCAAGCCCTCCTTCAGCCCCGACTTGTCGATGCCGCGCAAAAACTGCTTGGGCATGATCTGGTCGGTGTCGAGATTGGGCGTGGGCAGCGGCGCGGCACGGCCGCGCAGGAGGGCGCGTTCAGTCATTCAAAGGCTCCAGTTGGCGGGCGTCGGTGATGCGGCCGGTAACGGCGGCGGCGGCGGCCATGGCCGGGCTCATCAGGTGCGTGATGGCGCCGCGGCCCTGGCGGCCCTCGAAGTTGCGGTTGGTGGTGCTGGCGCAGCGTGTGCCGGGTGCCAGCACGTCGTCGTTCATGGCCAGACACATGGAGCAACCAGGACGGCGCCATTCGAAGCCGGCGTCGGTGAAGACCTGGGCCAGCCCTTCGGCCTCGGCCTGTCGCTGCACGGCACCCGAGCCGGGCACGACCATGGCGCGCACGCCGGCTGCCACGCGGCGGCCGCGCGTGATGGCGGCGGCGGCACGCAGGTCCTCGATGCGGCCATTGGTACACGAGCCGATGAACACGTGCTGCACCGGCGTGCCGGTCAGCGGCGCGCCGGCTTGCAGGCCGGTGTAGCGCAGCGCCTGCTCGGCACCCTGGCGCGCGATGGCGTCGGCAAAGCTCTGGGGAGCGGGCACGCGCTCGTCGATGGCGATGGCCTGGTCGGGGCTGGTGCCCCAGGTGACGGTGGGGGCGATCTGCGCGGCGTCGAAGCGGTGCTCCACGTCGAAGGCAGCGCCGGCGTCGCTGCGCAGGTCTTGCCATTGCGCCAGCGCCTTGCCCTGCCACGCTGCCATGTCGGGTGCGTGGGCCAGCACGTAGTCGATGGCCTTGGCGTCGGGCGCGATCAGCGCGCCGCGCGCGCCGGCTTCCACCGTCATGTTGCACAGGGTGAAGCGCGCCTCGATCGAAAGCTGCTCGATGGCGCGACCGGCGTATTCGACGACAAAGCCGCGCGCGCCCTGCGCGCCGATGCGGCGGATGATGGCCAGCACCAGGTCCTTGGCCGTGACACCCGAGCCCAGCACGCCATCCACCGTGATGCGCATATCACGCGCCAGCCGGTAGACCAGTGTCTGCGTGGCCAGCACGTGCTCAACCTCGGTGGTGCCGATGCCAAAGCCCAAAGCACCCAGCGCGCCATAGGTGGTGGTGTGACTGTCGCCGCAGATGACGACCATGCCAGGGCGGACCATGCCCAGCTCGGGCGCGATGACGTGCTCGATGCCTTGCAGCGGGTCGTTGGTGTCGAACAGCGGAATGTGGTGGCGCTCGCAATTGGCCTTCAGGTTGCTGGCCTGCAGCGCGGACGGCGGATCGGCGATGACGCGGATGGGCGCTGCGTGCGTCGGGATGATGTGGCTCACCACGGCCACGTTTTGGCCCGGCATCAGCACGCCCACGCCACGCTCATGCAGGCCGGCAAAGGCCTGCGGGCTGGTGTATTCGTTCATCAAATGCAGGTCGCAGAACAGCAGCACGTTGTCGGCATCAAGGGTTTCGACGGTGTGGCTGGCGACCAGCTTGCGGTAGAGGGTTTGGGGGGTGGGGTTCATGGTTTGTCGCTCAGAAACAGCCGGGCGCGGGGGACGCACACACTCAATCGGAAACTATGAAAAACATAGCTTCTTGCGCCTTATGGACAAGGGTCAGAGCCATGTTTCATGGAAATTTCGTCTTTTTTGCACCCTCTGAGAATCCTTGGCGTTCTTGGCGTCCTTGGCATGAGGCGGCTGGGTTTTCAAGCGCTCCATCGGCCAAGAAAGGCTGCACACGCGCCAGCAGCGCATCCGGTGCTTCCTCGGCGATGTAGTGGCCGCAGGGCAGCGTGCCGCCCTGCACGTCGGTGGCGATGCGGCGCCATTCGTCCAGAGGCTTGAAGCAGCGGCGCACCACACCTTGTTCGCCCCACAGCGCCAGCAGCGGCACGGTGAGCTGGCGGCCCGCCTCGCGGTCGGCGCGGTCGTGTTCCAGGTCGATGCCGGCGGCCGCGCGGTAGTCCTCGCACACGCCGTGCGCGGCGCTGGGAAGGGCCATGCAGCGCTGGTATTCGGCCAGCGCACGCGCGTCGAAGGGCGCCAGCCCGGCGCTGCGCGCGCCCATCAGGTCGGTGATGTAGCGCGCCGGGTCGGCCTCGATCAGGCGCTCGGGCAGCGGCGTGGGCTGAATGAGGAAGAACCAGTGCCAGTAGGCACGCGCGAAGTCTTGCGAGGTTTGCTCGTACATGGCCAGCGTGGGCGCGATGTAGAGCGGGTGCGGGTCGCGCGCGTCCATGTCGCTCTCAATCCAGCTTGATGCCGCGTTCCTTGACGAGCCTGGCCCACTTCGGCAACTCCTGTGCCAGCCGCGCACCGGCCTGCGCGGCGGTGCCAGGCAGCGGATCAAACCCTTCTTTCGTCATGCGTTCGCGCACCTTGGGGGAATTCAGCGCCTGATTGAGCGCGGCGTTCAGCCGGGTCATCACTTCGGGCGGCGTGCCGACGGGCGCGAACACCATGAACCAGGTCTCGAACTGGTAGCCGGGGGCACCGGCCTCGGCGATGGTCGGCGCGTCGGGCATCAGCGGCGAGCGCCGGGCACCGGTCACGCCCAGCACGCGCAGCTTGCCGGCCGCCACGTGCTGCTGCGCCGCCGACAGCACGGGAAAGCTCATGTTCACCTGGCCGCCGATGGTGTCCACCAGCGCCGGGCCACCGCCGCGATAGGGCACGTGCACGATGTCGGTGTCGGCGACCGACTTGAACAGCTCGGCCGCCATGTGGAAGGTGCTGCCGCTGCCGGCCGAGCCGTAGTTGAGCTGGCCCGGTCTGGCCTTGGCCAGCGCCACCAGCTCCTCCACCGTCTTCGCCGGCACCGTGTTGTTGACCACCAGCACGTGCTGCGAGCTGGCCACCATGCCGATGGGGGCCAGGTCCTTCAGCGTGTCGTAAGGCATCTTCGGGAACAGCGCGGGGTTGATGGCGAGCGACACCGTCTGCAGACCGATGGTGTAGCCGTCCGCCGTGGACTTGGCCACCGCATCCACACCGATGTTGCCGCCCGCGCCAGCCCGGTTGTCCACCACCATGGGCTGGCCCAGCGCCTTGCCCCAGTCCTCAGCGACCAGGCGCGCGGCGATGTCGGCACTGCCACCGGGCGCATAGGGCACCACGAGCCGAACGGGCTTGACCGGGTAGCCTTGCGCCGAGGCCAGCGTGGCACAGGCGGCGAGGGCGAGCAGCGCGATGCGGCGCGTGCTGTGGAACGAAAAAGGCATGGGTTTGTCTCCTGGCAGTGGGCCTGTTGTCTGAGAGATTTCATCGTAGACCGCCAGCCAAACGCAATAAATACCTGTAGATTCAATTCATTCGGTACTTTGAATCAACAATCAAGCGTGGATGCCTTCTCCGACCTCGCCTTCTTCGCCCTACTGAACCAGCAGGGCAGCCTAGCCGCTGCCGCCCAGCACATGGGCCTGACCCCGCCAGCGGTGAGCCGGCGCCTGGCGGGGCTGGAAGCGCGCCTGGGCGTGCGCCTGATGAACCGCAGCACGCGGCGCATGAGCCTGACGCCCGAGGGCGAGATCTACCTGGTCGAGGGCGCGCGCGTGCAGGCTGAGTTGCAGGCGCTGGAGCAGCGCGTGGCCGGCATTCAGGGCGCGCCACGCGGACTGGTGCGCCTGGCGGCCACGCTGGGCTTTGGGCGCCGCCGGGTAGCGCCGGCGCTGGCCGCGTTCTCGCAGCAGCAGCCGGAAGTCGAGGTGCAACTGGTGCTCACGGATCGCGCGGTGAACCTGGTCGAGCAGGGCCTGGACGCTGCCATCCGCTTCGGCGAGCTGCCCGACTCGCGCCTGGTGGCGCGCCGCCTGTTGACCAATGCGCGCGTGCTGTGCGCGGCGCCCGACTACCTGGCGCGCGCCGGCACGCCGACCAAACCATCCGAGCTGCCGCGCCACGCCTGCATCGTGCTGCGCGAGCACGACGACACCTACGGCACCTGGCAACTGGTGCAGGGCGCGCGGCATGCGAGCGTGAAAGTGCGCGGCCCCTTGAGCACCAACGATGGCGAAATCGCCACCGCATGGGCTCTGGCCGGGCGCGGCATCGTGCTGCGCTCTACCTGGGAAGTAGCGCCGCTGATCGCGGCCGGCCACCTGGTTCAGCTGCTGCCCGACTGGCAGGGGCCAAACGCCGACGTGCACTTCGTCTACCCGGCAGCTGGCGCACTGCCACCCAAGACAAGGGCCTTGCTGGATTTCCTGCTGGACTGGTTTCGCGCGCAAGACCGACCGGCGCCCTGACGCCACTCACCTGCTCGCAATGAAGCTCGCGCGACCAGCCCGTCCCTGCCGTGCACCGCGTCAGGGTTCGCGCGCAAACGCCAGCGCCGTTTGCAGCAGGCGCTGCAGCGTGGGCTGAATGCGCGCGGCCTGCCCGGGCAGGTAATCAAAAGGCATGGCCTCTTGCATGTAGCTGCGCTGCGTCATCTCCAACTGCACCGCGTGCACGCCGCCCTGCGGGTGGCCGTGCGCGCGGGTGATGTGCCCGCCTTTGAAGCGCCCGTTGAGCACCGCCGTGAAGCCCGGCGCCGACTCGGCCACGGCCAGCAGTTCTTGCGCGAGTTCGGGCGCACAACTGGCGCCATCGGCCGTGCCCAGGTTCAGGTCGGGCAGCTGGCCATCAAAAAAACGCGGCAGCACCGAGCGGATCGAATGCGCATCCCACAACACCGCCACGCCATGCGCGGCCCGGATACGCGCCAGCTCTGCCGTGAGCGCGTCGTGGTAGGGCTGCCAGCAGGTGGCGCGGCGCTCGGCAATTTCAGCCTCGCCCGGCTCATCGGCCACATCGAGATAGATCCGCTCGCCATCGAAATCGTCCACCGGACACAACGCCGTCACGCTCTGCCCCGGATACAGGCTGGTGCCGTCGAGCGGCCGGTTCAGGTCGATCACGTAGCGCGAATGCGTGGCGATGAGCAGCGACGCGCCCAAGCCGCGCGCAAAGTCGTACAGGCGCGGCAAGTGCCAGTCGGTGTCGTTCACCTCGCGCGCCTTAGGCGTCAGCCGCTCGGCGAGCGCGGGCGGAATGTGCGTGCCGACATGGGGGAAGGAGATCAGCAGGGGGGCGGTGCCGGGGTGAAATGCGAAAGGGGGTGGCGTGGTCGGCAGGTTCATCGTTCAAGTTTCCCGCAAACTGCGGCGCGCGGCGACGAAGGCGCGCGCCGCTGATTCGGCCCCCGCGTGTTGGCCGCCCTGCACGCGCGGCTTGCCCGCCACCCACACCTCGTCGATGGCGCTGGCGCGGCTGGCTGCGAAAACGTGTGCGGCCAAAACACGCTCTGACTCAAGCCCTTCAAGTGCCACACGCTCTTTATTCAGGAGCAACCAGTCGGCCCGATGGCCCGGTCGCAGGCCGCCCACCGCCACGCCGCTGGCCTGCGCGCCGCCGGCCACGGCTTGCAGCCACAGCGCGGTGGCGGTTTCAGGCTGCGCGTCGGTGGCGCCGACGTTGCGGGCGCGGCGGGTCAGGCGTTGGCTGTATTCGAGCAGCATGACTTCTTCCGCCGCGTTGACACAGATGTGGCTGTCGGAGCCGATGCCCCACGCGCCATTCGCATCGCGCCACCGGGGCAGGTCGAACACGCCGTCGCCCAGGTTGGCTTCGGTGCTGGGGCACAGGCCGGCGACGGCGCCGGTAGCGGCGGCGCGCTGGTATTCGGTGTCGCTCATGTGGGTGGCGTGCACCAGGCACCAGCGGGCATCGACCGGGGCGTGATCCAGCAAGCATTCCACCGGCCGCTGGCCGCTGAAGGCCAGGCAGTCGTTCACCTCTTTGGTTTGCTCGGCGATGTGGATGTGAATGGGCGCGCGGGGGTCGATGGCGTGCATGCCGGCGACGGCTGCGCGCAGGGCATCGGGCGGCACGGCGCGCAGGGAATGGGGGGCCAGGCCCAAGCGCGGCGCAGGGCCCGGGTTTGATGCAAAATCGGCCTGAGGCGCCCGTATATCCGGCGCAAGAAGCTCCAATAATGAGAGCATACTGTCGGTGCTGCGGATGAAGCGACGCTGGCCTTCGGTGGGCGGCTGGGCGCCGAAGCCGCTGCTTTGGTACAGCACGGGCAGCAGGGTCAGGCCGATGCCGGCGGTGCGGGCGGCGCGCAGGATGGCGCGGCACATGGCGGCGTCGTCGGCGTAGGGCGTGCCATCGGGCTGATGGTGCACGTACTGGAATTCGCACACCTGGGTGTAGCCGGCTTCGAGCATCTCGATGTAGGCCCAGGTGGCGATGGCCTCCATCGCCTCGGGCGTGATGCGGCCGGCAAAGCGGTACATCAGGGTGCGCCAGCTCCAGAAGCTGTCGGCGGCTTGCGCGCGGTATTCGGTCAGGCCCGC
>JAUNTQ010000131.1 GCA_030538605.1 Pseudomonadota bacterium | reverse complement strand
TGACGCCGCCGACCACGCCCTTTTGCGTGTAGGGCAGCACCACCTTGCGCACCACCTCCCAGGTGGTGCAGCCCAGGCCGTAGGCCGATTCGCGCAGGATGGGCGGCACGATCTCGAACACGTCGCGCATCACGGCGGCAATGAAGGGCAGCACCATGAAGGCCAGCACGATGCCCGCAGCCAGGATGCCCAGACCGTTGACCGGGCCGCCCCACAACCAGCCGATGAGCGGCATGCCGCCCAGCAGGGTCTGCAGCGGCATCTGCATGTAGTCGGCAAACAGCGGCGCGAAGACGAACAGGCCGAACATGCCGTAGATGATGGAGGGCACGGCGGCCAGCAATTCAATGGCGGTGCCCAGCGGGCGGCGCAGCCAGACGGGGCAGTTCTCGGTCAAAAACAGCGCGATGCCGAAGCCCAGCGGCACGGCGATGAGCATGGCGATGCCGGCGCTGGCAAGCGTGCCGACGATGGCGATGGCCGCGCCGTACTGGTCGTTCACCACGTCCCACTCGGTGCTCCACAGGAAGGGCACGCCGAACGCCTTGAACGTGGGCCACGCATTCATGAACAGCGAGACGATGATGCCCATCAGCGCGATGAGCACGAGCAGCGAGAACGCCTGCGTGCCGCGGTGGAACACCACGTCCTGCACGCGCTGCTTGCGCGCGATGGCGACCATGTTGGAGGAGGCTGCGCCTTGCGGCTGCTCGGCCTGGTTGCTGCTGGTTGTTGTTGTCATGGCCACACTCATGAGACGACCCCGGGGATAGACATTTTCATGTTCTGGAAACGCGCAGCCCAACGGCCCACTTGCAAGGGGCCGTCGGGCTGCGACATGGGCAAGAGAGCGCTTACTTCTGCTTGATCTGCGACCACATCTTCGAGCGGATCTCGGCGGTCAGGCTGTCAGGCAGGGCCACGTAGTCCAGCTCGGAGGCCATCTTCTTGCCGTTCTTGAACGACCAGTCGAAGAACTTCAGCACTTCGTTGGACTCGGCCATGTTGGCGGGCTCCTTGTACATCAGGATGAACGAAGCCGTGGAGATGGGCCAGCTGGCGTCGCCGGTGGGATCCACCATGGACACGCCCATGCCCGGCACGCTGAACCAGTCCACACCGGCAGCGGCGGCGGTGAAGGCTTCTTCGGTGGGGCTGACGAACTTGCCGGCCTTGTTTTGCACCTGCAGATAGGTCAGGTTGTTGCGCTTGGCATAGGCGTACTCGACGTAGCCGATGGCACCACGGATGCGGCCCACGTTGGCGGCCACGCCTTCGTTGCCCTTGCCACCCACGGTGTTGTTGCTGGGCCACTTGACGGTGGCGCCCTTGCCCACGGTGTCGGCCCAGTCCTTGCTCACGGCGGTGAGGTAGTCGGTCCAGTTGAAGGTGGTGCCAGAGCCATCGGAACGGTGCACGATGGTGATGTTCTGGTCAGGCAGGCTCTTGCCGGGGTTCAGGGCGGTGAGCTTGGGGTCGTTCCACTTGGTGATCTTGCCCATGAACACTTCGGCCATGACGGGGCCGGTGATGCGCAGCTCGGAGGGCTTGAAGCCTTCCACGTTGATCACGGGCACGGTGCCGCCGATGATGGCGGGGAACTGCACCAGGCCGTCCTTGTCCAGGTCGGCGCCGGACATGGGCGCATCGGTGGCGCCGAAGGCCACGGTCTTGGCGCGGATCTGGCGGATGCCGCCGGACGAGCCGATGGACTGGTAGTTCAGGCCCGTGCCGGTTTCTTTCTTGTAGGCCTCGGCCCACTTGGCGTACACGGGGTACGGAAAGCTGGCGCCGGCGCCGGTGATGTCGGCGGCGTAGGCGGCGGTGCCCACGAGTGCGCCCAGAGCGGTGACGGCCATGGCCTTCAGGAACGTGCGTTTCATCGATAGTCCTTGGTAAAAATAAACAGCAGACAGGCGGCAATGTATGTACCCAATATGACACTCATGTGACGACACAAAAAGGACACGACGCCCGTTGCATGGCCACCGCACCCTGGTTCCGCATGGCTTGGGGCAGATCCCTCGCGTGGTGTGAGGAAACGCAATCACTCAAAAACAGTAGCTGTTTGCGTAATTTATATGCAATTTTCAATTATTTTTATATATAAAATGATATATAACTTGCGCAATCAGCTATGGTTTTTAAACATTTCAAGCAGCCCAGCAGCCGTACGCGTGTCTGCACACCCCTGCGCGCACAATCGCCCGCGTGCACCGCTTCGACGCTCTCATCCTCGGTGCCGGCGCGGCCGGCCTGTTTTGCGCGGCGCGCGCCGGCCGACGCGGCCTGCGCGTGCTGCTGATCGACCACAGCCCGCGCCTGGCCGAGAAAGTGCGCATCTCCGGCGGCGGGCGCGCCAACTTCACCAACCGCGCGCTCGACCCCGTCGCGCCGCACAAGCACTTCATCAGCGCTAACCCGCACTTTTGCCGCTCGGCTCTCGCGCGCTTCACGCCCGCCGACTTCATCGCCCTGCTCGACGCGCACGGCATCGGCTGGCACGAAAAGCACAAGGGCCAGCTTTTCTGCGATCGCTCGGCGGGCGATCTCATCGACATGCTGCGCGCCGAATGCGACGCCGCCAGCGCGCGCGGCGGCCATGTCGAGCGCTGGCAGCCCTGCCAGGTGCAGCGCGTGGTGTTTCAAGCCGATGTCGCCCACGCACCCGATGAAACAAGCGCGGGCAGCTACCAAGTCGATACCGATCGCGGCAGCGCCCGCGCCCCCGCGCTCGTCGTGGCCACGGGCGGGCTGTCCATCCCCAAGATCGGTGCCAGCGCCCTGGGCCACCAGCTGGCGCGCCAGTTCGGCCTGAAGCTGACCGACACCCGCCCGGGCCTGGTGCCTCTCACCTTCGACGGCGCGGCCTGGGCCCCTTATGCGGGCCTGGCCGGGCTGGCGCTGCCGGTGGAAATCAGCACCGGTGCCAAAAAGCAGCGCATCGCCTTTCACGAAGACCTGCTGTTCACCCACCGCGGCCTGTCCGGCCCGGCGGTGCTGCAAATCTCCAGCTACTGGCAGCCGCGCACGCCCATCGCCATCAACCTGGCACCGGGCGTCGATCTGGCCGCCGAGCTGCTGGTGGCCAAGGCCCATTCACGCCGCCACATCGCCGGCGTGCTGGCGCAATGGCTGCCCACGCGCCTGGCCGACGCCTGGGCCGCGCAATCGCCCGCCTGGCAGCGCCCCATCAACGAAGCCGCCGACAAGGCCCTGACCCAGCTGGCCGAGCGCGTGCAGCAGTGGACGCTGACCCCCACCGGCACCGAGGGCTACGCCAAGGCCGAAGTCACCGTGGGCGGCGTGGACACGCGCGCCCTGTCGTCCCAGACCATGCAAGCGCGCACCCAGCCCGGCCTGCACTTCATCGGCGAAGTGGTCGACGTGACCGGCTGGCTGGGCGGCTACAACTTCCAGTGGGCCTGGGCCAGCGCCGCGGCGTGCGCCGATGCGCTGGCCGCCACGGTCGAAACCTGACGCCTTGCAGACTGACCACAGGCGGTATAATCCCCGGTTTTGCTGGCAAAAGCCCTGCCGGCCGCATACTAGTTGAAGTGGCGGGGCAACAATGGCGGTGCATGGCGTGGGGCCTGATCTTCTTCACACCCGCTGGCCGCGTAAATGGAAATTGAATGACAACCATCCGTGTGAAAGAAAACGAGCCGTTCGACGTGGCGCTGCGCCGCTTCAAGCGCACCATCGAGAAGCTGGGCCTGCTGACCGACCTGCGTGCCCGCGAGTTCTACGAAAAGCCCACCACCGAGCGTAAGCGCAAGAAGGCCGCCGCCGTCAAGCGCCACTACAAGCGCGTGCGCAGCATGCAGCTGCCCAAGAAGCTGTACTGAACGGCTTGCCTTGCAGGCGCTGAGCCTGCAAAGCCCCCAAAACCCGCTCGGGACGCCGCAGCGGGTTTTTTCATGCCCGCTCGCCGCATGCGAGCCATGAAACCATGACGCGATTGGCACCGCATCACATGGCCAATCGCAGCCAATCCTGTCCATCAAGCCAACCGACGTGCGGGCTGTTGGCCCCTTCCCTGCCCGGCTGCACAAGCGATGCGCCCACACGCACCCGGTCGCAGCAAGCGAAACCCAGCGTTCTTGCGAGCCGGTTTGCTGGGTTTCGCTGCGCTCTACCCAGCCTACAAAGGTGTGCGCATACACGAATCAAAGTCTTTTGGCTGTTCTTTTGTGTCCTTCGCGAATCCTTTGCGTCCTTGGCATGAGGCTGTTCGGCTGTTTCCCCGCCCCCATCACTCACGTCTCGCCCGCCGCCGCCTCCAGCGCCGCCTGCAAATCGCCCAGCAGCGGGTGCTCGGCGCGCCACAGGGGCCGCACCAGCGCCACCTGAAAGCGCACCGACACGGCCAGCGGGCGCACCACCAGCCGTGCATCGCCCGCCGCCATGGCGCGGGCGGTGAGCGGGTTGATGATGGACAGGCCCAGCCCTTCGGCCACCAGCGCGCAGACCGACACCGCGCTGGCGCTTTCCAGCCGCATGTCGCGCGCCACGCCCGCAGCGGCGAACAGCGCGTCGATCTGCTGACGGTAGGCATCGGCCAGCGCCAGGTTGATGAAAGGCTGGCCGGCAAAGTCGGCCAGCGCCAGCACGTCGCGCGCGGCCAGCGGGTGGGCGGCGGGCAGCACGACCACTTCGTCGGCCTCCAGCAAGGGGCGCCATTCGCAGCCCACGGGGGCGCTGCGCGCTTCGCTCAGGCCCAGATCGGCCTGCTGTTCGGACAAGGCCGCCTCCAGCGCGGGCGATTCGATGGGCGAGACGGTGACGCTGGCCTGGGGGTGCTGCGCGGCAAAGCGGCGCAGCGCGGGCGGCACCAGCGCGTGGGCCAGCGCGGGCAGGCAGGCCAGGTGCAGCCGCCCGGTGGCAAACTGGCGCAGCTCGCGCGCGCTGGCCTGCACGCGCGCCAGGCCTTGCCAGGCGCGCTCCACCTCGTCATACAGCGCCAGCGCGCGCACGGTGGGGCGCAGGCGGCCCTGGATGCGGTCGAACAGCGCGTAGCCCAGCAGATGCTCAAGGCGCGCCAGCTCACGGCTGACGGTGGGCTGCGAGCTGTGCAGCGCCTCGGCTGCGCGGGTGATCTGCCCGGCCTGTATGACGGCGCGAAAGACCTCGATGTGGCGGTGCGAGAGCTGGTCGATCAAGTCCGCAGATTCAGCGTCAGGCATATCAAAAATGAATTCAGGCTGCAAACATTGCTATTTTGACGAATGCCCGCTTGGCCCGATCATCGGCGCATGAACCCTTTTTCTGACGACCTGCTCACCGCCCTCGCCCACCAGCACGGCACGCCGCTGTGGGTGTACGACGCCGCCACCATCCGCCAGCGCATCGCCGAGCTGCGCGCGTTCGACACCGTGCGCTATGCGCAAAAAGCCAACTCCAACCTGAGTCTGCTCAGGCTGATGCGTGAGCAAGGCGTGGCGGTGGATGCCGTCTCGCGCGGCGAGATCGAGCGCGCGCTGGCCGCGGGCTACACCGCCGATGCGCTGCCCAGCTCGACCGCCAGCGCCCTGGTCTTCACCGCTGATCTGCTCGACGCCGAGACGCTGGCCACGGTGGTGCGCCACCGCGTGCCGGTCAACGCGGGCTCCATCGACATGCTGCACCAGCTGGGCGCGGCGTCGCCCGGGCACGCGGTGTGGCTGCGCATCAACCCCGGCTTTGGCCACGGCCACAGCCACAAGACGAACACCGGCGGCGAACACAGCAAGCACGGCATCTGGCACACCGCGCTGGGCGATGCGCTGGCTGCGGTGCAGCAGCACGGCCTCAAGCTGGTGGGGCTGCACATGCACATTGGCTCGGGCGTGGATTACGGCCACTTGCAGCAGGTCTGCCAGGCAATGGTGCAACTGGTGGCGCAGGCCGGTGCGGCGCGGCTGCCCGACTTGCACGCCATCTCGGCGGGCGGTGGGCTGTCGATTCCGTATCAAGCCGACCAGCCGCGCATCGACACCGCCCATTACTTCAGCCTGTGGGACGCCGCGCGGCGCGAAGTGGCCGCGCTGCTGAGCCGCCCGGTGGCGCTGGAGATCGAGCCGGGCCGCTACCTGGTGGCCGAAAGCGGCGTGCTGCTGGCCGAGGTGCGCGCCGCCAAGCCGGCGGGCGGCAACCATTTCACGCTGGTGGATGCGGGCTTTTCAGACCTGATGCGCCCGGCCATGTATGGCGCGCACCACGGCATGCACCTGATGGCGGGCAACGGCACGCCGCCCATTGCGCAGCGCCTGCTGCGCGAGACGGTGGTCGCCGGCCCGCTGTGCGAATCGGGCGACGTGTTCACCCAGGCCGAAGGCGGCGTGGTGCTGACCCGCGCGCTGCCCGAGGCGCACGTGGGCGACCTGCTGGTGATTCACGACGCGGGCGCTTACGGCGCCAGCATGTCCAGCAACTACAACACGCGCCCGCTGGCGGCGGAAGTGCTGGTGGATGGCAGCGCGCACCGCCTGATCCGCCGCCGCCAGACGGTGGCCGAGCTGCTGGCGCTGGAGGCCGTGTAAGACAATCGCCGTTTTGCCGAGACACCCGCCATGAGCCTGAAAGAGCAGATCACCGAAGACATGAAAACCGCCATGCGCGCCAAGGACACCGCGCGCCTGGGCACCATCCGCCTGCTGCAAGCGGCGATGAAGCAAAAAGAGGTGGACGAGCGCGTGACGCTGGACGACGCCATGGTGATCGCCATCGTCGACAAGCTCATCAAGCAGCGCAAGGACAGCATCGAAGCCTTCACCAAGGCTGGCCGCCAAGACCTGGTGGACATCGAAGAAGCCGAGATGAAGGTGTTGCAGGTCTACCTGCCCGCACGCCTGTCGGCTGATGAAGTGGCCGCCGAAGTCAAAGCCATCGTGGCCGAGCTGGGTGCCAGCGGGCCGGGCGACATGGGCAAGGTGATGGGCGCGGTCAAGACGCGGCTGGCGGGCAAGGCCGACATGGGCGCGGTGAGCGCGGCGGTGAAGGCGGCGCTGGCGGGTTGAGCGTCCTGAACAGCCGAACGCAGAGGACGCAGAGGATTCGCAGAGAGCGCAGAGAGCGCA
>JAUNTQ010000019.1 GCA_030538605.1 Pseudomonadota bacterium | reverse complement strand
GATATATCCATGAAAAACACTTGACTTTGAACACAGTTGCTCCCCCGCTGGGGGAGGGTTGGGGTGGGGGCTAACCACGGTGGATTTCTCAAAGGTGGTCAGCCCCCATCCCAGCCTTCCCCCAGCGGGGGAAGGGGCGAACAGCCGAAGCGGTAGTCGATTTGTTGATGGGATTTATCACAAAACAGGAGCTGCTTGCGCACGTTTCATAGGAATTTCAGATACTTTTGATTCTAAAATCCTTTTAAAACGTACGCAAGAAGCTCCTGTTTTATTGGTATGCTCAGTTGGGTGCGACACCCAGTGCGCGCACGGTGTCCACGTCGAGGTAGCCGTGCACGGGCAGGCCGCGGGCGAACTGGTATTGGGAGACGGCGCCCATGGTGTCGGGGGTGAGCGCGCCGCTGACCGGGCCGGGGTTGAAGCCGACGGCTTGCAGGGCGCGCTGCACTTCGCGGATCTTGTCGGGGTGGGTGTTGGTTTCGCACATGACTTCGCGCTTTTCCTCGCGCGCGTCGGCCACTTTGACTTGCCAGCTGATGGTGTCGTATTGCGCGGGCACGTCGACGGTGCGCTTGCCTGCGGGCTGGTCGATCACCTGGCGGGTTTCGGTGCGGTAGACGGCGGGCACGACCTCCTCGCGCACGCTGGCTTCCTGCACCACTTCCTGGCGGCTGATGGGCGCGGTGACGGCGGGCACGGCCACCTGGCGCAGGCTGGCGGGCTGGTCAAGCTCGCGGTGGGTGATGGCCACGGTTTGCGCGGGCACGTCGACTTCGCGCGTGGCGTCGGGCCGCACCAGCACCTGTTTGGCGACGGTGCGGTAGGTGGCGGGGATGGTGACGGTTTCGGTGCGGGCGGGCTCGACCATGACGCGGCGCTTGATGGTGCGCTGGGCGGCGGGCACGTCGACCACGCGCACGCTGGCAGGCTGCTCGGGCACGTAGCGGTTGACGTTGCGGTATTCGGCGGGGATGCGCACTTCGCGCACCCAGGCGTCGGGGGCAGTGGCGCGGTCGATCTGCACGCCGGGCTGGCCGGCCACGGTGGCGGCGCGCATGACGGGCTGGCCGCTGGGGGTGGCGACCAGCTCGCCCGCGTCGTCGAACTTGTAGCCGAGCTGGCGGGCGCGCTCGAAGTCGACCTCCTGCCGGTAGACGCTTTGGTAAACGGCGGGCACGGCCACGGTGCGGGTGGTGGCTTCGCGCACGACCACCTGGCGGGTGACGTTGCGGTATTCGGCGGGCACGGGCACGTCGTTGACGGTGGCGGGCGCGCGCAAGACCTTGCGGGTGACGGTCTGGTATTGCGCGGGGATTTCGACCAGGCACATCACGTCGTCGTCCAGCAAGGTGTTGTCGGACGGGGTCATGCCCGTATCGACGATGCCGCGCGAGGCACCGCCCGTGGCGGCGGGCACGAGGGTGCGGTCGGCCACCTGGTGGCCCTTGAACTGGCCGGTGTGGTCGACGATGAAGCCGCGCAGGGGCACGACTTCGATGGCCTGGCCGACCCAGGCGCGGCCACGGCGCCATTCGCGGTAGGGCTCGCTGACCTTGACCTGCTCGGTGACGACTTCATAGGCCGGGGGCACGGCTTCGCGCCGCACGCTGGCGGCGCGCACTTCGACCGGCTCGACCACCGTCTGCATGACGGGCGGCAGGGTTTCGATGCGGGTGGTGGCTTCGCTGCGCAGGCGCTGCTCGGGCACCTGGCGGGTGGGCAGGCGCACGGGCACGTATTGCAGCACCTCGGGGCGCACCAGCACGCGCTCTGTCTCGGTGCGGTAGCGCGCGGGGGCGACTTCGGTGCGGGTGGTGGCGGCGGCGACCTGCACGGTTTCTTCCACCTCGCGGTAGACCGGGGGTACGACGCGCTGGATGGTGTGCTCGGGCACGTCGACCACGCGCTGGTGCTCGATGCGGTAAACCGGCGGCGAGACCTCGAAGCGGGTGGTGGCGGCCTGGGTTTCGCGCTGCTCGGTGCGGGTGGTGAAGGTGGGGGGCACGGGCTCGTCGCGCGTGCCGGCGGGGCGCAGCACCACGTCTTCGGTGACGGTGCGCAGCGTGGGCGGCACGGCCACCTGCTGGCGCGTTTCGGGCTGCACCAGCACCTGCTCGGTGACAGTTTTGTAGGTGGCGGGCACCACTTCTTCGCGCTGCGTGGCGGGGGCCACCAGTACCTGCTCGCTGCGCACCTCGAATTGGGCGGGCAGCAGGATGTTGGCAAAGCACTGGTTGGGCAGAGCCTCGGGCGGGGGCGGTGCCTGCTCGGCCACCACGGGCGCGGGCGGCACGGGGCGCGGCAGGTTGCCCGAGAAGCCGTTGTCGCACTGCGCCATGGTGGCGCGCACGGGCTGGCCTGCGGCGTCGGTGTAGAGGTTGAGCGGCATGTCGGGGGCAAAGGGCACCCATTTGCCGACCAGCTCGGGCGTGATGTCGGGGCGGCCATGCACGTGGCGGATGCCCAGGTCGCACGCGCCGCGCGTGTAGTCAGCCGCGCTGTAGCGCAGGCCCGCCGCCTGGGCCGTGGCGCTGCTGAGTTCACTCAAGGCGATGGTGCGCACACCCGCCTCGCCTTTCTTGCGCGCGGGCTTGCGCGTGGTGACGGGCTGGTAATAGCGCGCGGTGCCGGCCTGCACGGCGGCGTCGCACTCGGCAGCGGTGTCGTAGCCCACGTTGCCGTGCGCGTCGGTCACCATGCCCGCATGGGCGCCGGTGGCCAGCAGCAGCGCGCCGCCCAGCAAACCGGCGCGGCGCATGGCGGCGGGCAGTGAACGGGGGGCGGTGAAGGGGTGACGTTTCATGGTGCTCTCGTCTCGCGTGGCAATGTGCCCGGGGTGGTGTCAGGCGACGTATGCAAAAAGCCCGGGCAAGCGCCGGGCGCGGTCAACCTAGAAACGGCAATTGACCGCTTGCAAACTTCACGAAACGCGCATGAATGCTGACATTTGCGTCTTCGATGACGTTCATCGCTTGGGTGAGGGCGCTACGCACCCGATCGCACCACGCTGGCCGCGTCATGCGGCGTTGCTCGTCCTGGCAGGCATTTGCCTGCGTCGTCCTCACGCCTTGCCTGACACGCCCATCGCAGCACGCTCGGGTGCGTTCAACTGCCGTTTCTAGGTTCAATGACGTCAAATAGTAACCGCTGGCAACCCAAAAGTCCCCGATTTGACGCCCACTTGCGCGGCAAACGCAACAAAGTGCTTGAATCTCGCCACACCGGTGCCGGTCAGGACAGGGGCACCCTTTGCCTTGCGTGCATGCACACATCTCACCCGATGGCATGCACGCGGCCCCGAAGGCCAACAGATCGGCCCGCAGGGTTACAGGCTGGACAGAGCGCGGCGTTTTCGCGGGCCGATTTGCTGGGTTTCGCTTTCGCTCTACCCAGCCTACAGAAACGCGTGCATATACAAAGCCCCTCGCAGGGCCGCCACAACGCTCAAGCCGCTGGCGGGTGCCCCAGCACGTCGATGCGCGCGGGCGGCAGGTTGGCCAGCACGCGCTCGTTGCGCTGGCGCACCAGGCCCGCCCCCTGCCAGGGCGAGGGGCCGTGCAGCGCGTAGGTGAACTGCACCAGCTTGCCACCCGGGGCCAGCGCCTGCGCACCCGCGTACAGGATGCGCTGGCGCACCGGTAGCGGAATGGACAAGAGCGGCAGGCCCGAGACGATGCAGTCGATCGGCAGCAGCGCGCCGCCCTCGCCTGCCGGAAAGCGGCCATCGGCGTGCCACTGCGTCAGCTCGGCCGCGTCGCCCTCGATCACGCACACGCCGGGAAAGCGCCGACGCAGGTGCGCGGCCAGCGCGGGCGACTGCTCCACGATCACCAGCCGCGCCGCCGGCACGCCATGCGCCAACAGCGCCGCGCTGATGACGCCCGTGCCCCCGCCCAGCTCCACCACCAGGCCGCCGCGCGCCAAGTCCACCTGCGCGGCCATGCGCTGCGCCAGGCGCGGCGAGCTGGCGCAAATGGCCCCCACCGTGCCCGGCTGCGCCACCAGCGCGCGCAAGAACAGCGTCTGCGGCGAGTGCGATACGGCGCGATCCATGGCCTGGCGCATGCGCGCCACACCCGCGCGGGCCGCGCGCACGGCCAGCAGCGGGCCGACCTCGGTCAGACGACGGCGTTCGGCACGCGCCAGGGCGCGGGGCGTGGACGAACGGGCGGACGGGTTGTTGGGCAGTCGCATAGGGGAAAGGCGCGCAAACGAAATCGGCACACAGCGCTGGCGGTGCAGCAAGGGCACCAGCTTACACCGGCGCGGGAGGGGCTGCGGGGTGTCATGTGCGCGCCAGCGACAGCGGCCGAATCAGCGCACCTGCATACCGCACGCAGAGGACGCAAAGATGGCGCAGAGAGGGCAAAAGAAACAGCCCGAATTTTTTCGGTTTTCCTTTTTGCATCTTCTGCGCCATCTTTGCGTCCTCTGCGTCCGGTTGTTCCGTGTTTTTGCTCAGCCTGTTGAGCCTTTCAGCCGCTCGATCAGGCCATTGAGCGCGTCCATCGAGCCGAAGTGGATGGCGATTTCGCCCACGGGCTGCATCTGGCCGTTCTGGCGCTGGTGCTTTTTCACGCGCACCTCGACTTCGGCGGTGAGCAGGTCGGACAGCTCTTCTTCCACCCGCCGCACGTCGCCCGATTTTTCGCGCCCGGCAGAGGGCTTGCGCCCTGCAGTGAGGCTGAACTCTGCGCCCAGCTTCTTGACCAGGGCCTCGGCCTCGCGCACCGTCATCTTGCGCGCGGCAACCTGGTTGGCGGCGGTGATTTGCGCCGCGCCCGGCAAGGCCAGCAGGGCGCGGGCGTGGCCCATGTCGATGTCGCCGGCCATGAGCATGGTCTGCACCGGCTCGGCCAGGTTGAGCAGGCGCAACAGGTTGCTGGCGGCGCTGCGGCTTTTGCCCACGGCTTGCGCGGCCTGCTCGTGGGTCAGCTCGAACTCGCGGATCAGGCGCTGGATGCCTTGCGCCTCTTCCAGCGGGTTCAGGTCTTCGCGCTGGATGTTCTCGATCAGCGCCATGGCGGCAGCGGCCTCGTCGGGCACGTCGCGCACCAGCACGGGCACCTCATCCAGCCCCGCCAGCCTGGCGGCGCGAAAGCGGCGCTCGCCCGCGATGATCTCGAACGGCAAGGCCGCGCCAGCCACACGCCGCACCAGAATGGGCTGCATGATGCCCTGCGCCTTGATGCTTTCGGCCAGCTCGTACAGCGCGCCTTCGTCCATGCGCGTGCGCGGCTGGTAAGCGCCGGGGGCCATGTCGGCCAGCGCCAGCATCATGGGCGTGCCGGCAGGGGTGGCGGGCGCGCCATCGGCGGCGACGGGGTCGAGCGCGGAAGGTGCCAGCAGCGCATCCAGGCCGCGCCCCAGGCCTTTGGTTTTCTTGGTGACCATGGGGTCTTTCTCCTCAATCAGGGCAGCCGCGCGGGTGCGCCGGGCTTGCCACGTTGGCTGCGCGCCAGCAGGGCAGCCAGCCCTTTGGTTTGCAACACATAGGCCACGCTCCACGCCAGCAGCACGAGCAGCCAGTTGGTCTGCGTGAAGCCGGGTTGGTCGTGCCGCACGGGCAGTTGGGTGGCCTCCACCAGCACCGCTACCTCGATGGCCGACGCCAGGCCCGCCACGGCATGCGCCCAGGCCGGGGTAGCGATTCTGACCGGTGCCGCCCCGCCCCGGCGCTTGCGCCCCGCCAGTCGCCAAAACACCCCCAGCGCCACCACGCCCAGGATGACGGCCAGAAACAGCTTGCCCAGCACCACGGCCACAGGCACAGCGATCAGGGCACCCAGGCCCGCCAGCCCTTCGATGACCGCGCCGATGGCTTCGGCTGCGTTCTGGGTAAAGCGCTGGATGAGCGATGGCTTGGGCGCAGCCGGCACGTTGGCAACGCTTTGTTTTCGCAGGAAACGTCTCATGTGTATGGCCCGCGCGTGAGGATCGGTTCACGTAGGCCTTGACCGACCGGGCTGCCCATGCCGGATGGCTCGCAAACGACTACCGGCGGCGCAGTGTAGCAGCGGGGGCCTCTGTCACGGGCGCTGCCTACAATCGCCGGCTTGCTCGATCTGTCCTCTTACCGCCTGCTGTTCGCCGACCGCGAATTGCGCCGCATCATGCTGGGTTCGGTGCTGCCGCGCCTGCCGATCGGCATGAACGCGCTGGGGCTGACGCTGCTGGTGCAAGCGGCGACGGGCTCGTTTGCGCAGGCGGGCTGGGTGTCGGGCGCGTACATGGCGGCGCTGGCGCTGCAGGCACCGCTGGTGGGGCGCTTCATCGACCAGCGCGGCCCGCGCGGGGTGATGGGGCCGCTGGCGGCGGGCCACACGCTGGCGCTGCTGGCGGTGGTGGGGGCGGCGCAGCTGAACCTGGGGCTGCCGTGGCTGCTGGGCAGCGCGTTGGTGGCGGGCCTGTTCTTTCCGCCCGTGTCCACCGTGATTCGCGCCATGTACCGAAAGGCGGACATGACGGCGTCGCAGCGGCAGTCGGCCTTTGCGGTGGAGTCGGTGGTGATCGAGAGCTGCTTCATCCTGGGGCCGCTCTTGGTCAGCCTGGCGCTGCTGGCGGGCTCGGCGGCGTATGGCGTGCTGCTGGCGGCAGGGTGCATCGCGCTGGGCGTGCCGCTGTTTGCGCGCACCGGCGCCATCGAGCGCTGGGGCCAGGTGGAGCAGGCGGCCGAACGCCACTGGCTCGGCCCTTTGCGCGTGATGGGCGTGCGCCGCTCGCTGGTGCTGACGCTGCTGGTGGCCACGGGTTTTGGGCTGAACGAAATTGCCGTGCCCGCCTTTGCCACGGCACAGGGCGATGCGCGGCTGGTGGGGCTGTTCTATGCGGCGGTCAGCATTCCGTCGGCCATCGCCGGGCTGGTGTACGGCACGCGGCGCTGGGCGCCGCCGCTCAACCGGCAGATTCTGCTGGCCGTGCTGTGGCTGGCCGCCGGCAGCGGAGCGATGGCGCTCGCGCCTTCGGTGGCGTGGTTCACGCTGGCCTGCCTGTTCACCGGGCTGGCCTTCGGGCCGCTGATCACGGCACTGTCGCTGCAGCTGGGTGCGCTGGCACCCACCTCCACGGTAACCGAAGCCTTCACCTGGAGCACCACGCTGCTCATGCTGGGCCTGGGTCTGGGCATGTGGGCGGGCGGCGCGCTGGTGCAGCAGTGGGGCTGGTCGGCGTCGCTGCTGGCGTCGGCGGGCGCGCTGGGGCTGGCGGCGCTGTACGCGCCGTGGGTGCCGGCGGTACGGGGGGATTGAGAAGTTGCGGTGCTTGCGGCCTGCCAGCCTCGTAGGCTGGGTAGAGCCGAAGGCGAAACCCGGCGTTCTCGCGAGCCGGTTTGCTGGGTTTCGCCCACGCTCTACCCAGCCTACAAAGATATGTGCATACACAAGCCGATGGGTGGAGAGGAAAACAAGGCAGCATTTTTGAATGCAATCGCCCTGGTAACAAGCGCAGTCAGCTCTGATTTTGGCAACGATCCAGGCGCTCGCTCAGCGTGCCCGTGTGCAGCTCGAACAGGTGGTTGTCGAAGTCGTACACATACAGCGACTGCCCCTCGCCCGCCACGCGCGGGCGCGGCGGGCGAGGGCGCGGCGGGCGCACTTCGGCGCCGATGGCGGCCAGACGGGTGGCGTAGTGCGGCAGGTCGGCTTCGGCCACCTGGAAGGCGACGTGGCGGTAGCTGCGCTCGGGCGGGGGCTCGCCTTGCATGGCGACGAGCCACAGGCCGTTCAGGTCGAAGAATTTTTCGTGCGACAGGGAGAAGTGGCGCGCCGCGCTGTCGTACACCTCGCGTGCGCCCAGGCCGTCGCAGAAAAAGCGCGCAGCGCGGGACAGGTCGCGCACGATGAAGGTGAGGTGGCTGATGCCGTGGATCAAGCAGTGCCCTCACCTGCCAGCGACTGCAGCAGCGCCAGCCCTTCGGGCCAGTCGCCCAGGCCCGAGTCGGCGTTGAGGTGGCCGCGGGGGCCGAGGTTGAGAAAGTCGCTGCCCCAGTGGGCGGCCAGGCGGCTGGCATTTTGTAGGCTGCCGTAGGGGTCGTTGCTGCTGGCGACGAGGATGCTTTTGAAGGGCAGGCGCACCCGCGCGGGCGGCGCCCAACCGGGGATTTGCTGGCGCAGGTCGTCGCGCTCGATGTCGGGTGGGGCGACGAGCAGCGCGGCCACCACGCGGGCGGTGTGGCGCGAATGCGCGGCCCACCAGGCGGTGAGCAGGCAGCCGAGGCTGTGCGCGGCCAGCAGCACGGGCTGGTTTTGCTGTTGCACGACTTCGTCCAGCCGCGCGGCCCAGTCGCCGCGCAGGGGGCGCTGCCAGTCGTGCTGCTGCACGCGCGTGTGGCCGTGCAGCGCTTCCCAGCGGCTTTGCCAGTGGGCGGGGCCGCTGCCTTGCCAGCCTGGCAGGGTGAGCACGATGGGGGATGGCATGAGAAAAATAACAGGAGCTGCTTGCGTAGGTTATTTGGTCTTTTTAGTTATTTTTATTCCTGAAACTGGCTGAATACGTACGCAAGCAGCTCCTTTTTTACTTCATCCGCTGCACCATTTCTTCGGCGAAGTCGATGAAGGCTTTGCTGCCTTTGGCGGCGGGGTCGAACACGACGCCGGGCAGGCCGTAGCTGGGGGCTTCGGCCAGGCGCACGTTGCGGGGGATGAGGGTGTCGAACACCTTTTCGCCGTAGTGGGCCTTGAGCTGGTCGCTGACTTGCTGCTGCAGGGTGATGCGGGGGTCGAACATGACGCGCAGCAGGCCGATGAGCTTGAGGTCGCGGTTGAGGTTGGCGTGCACCTGCTTGATGGTGTTGGTGAGGTCGGCCAGGCCTTCGAGCGCGAAGTATTCGCACTGCATGGGCACGATGACGCCCTGCGCGGCGCACAGGCCGTTCAGGGTGAGCATGCTTAAAGAGGGCGGGCAGTCGATGAGGACGAAGTCATACGCATCGGCCACCTGGGCGAGCGCGTCTTTCAGGCGGCGCTCGCGGCGCTCTTCGGCCACCAGCTCGACCTCGGCCCCGGCCAGCTCTCGGTTGGCACCCAGCACGGCGTAGGGTGCGCCGGCCTCCTTGAGCTTGTCGGGCACCACGGCGGCTTCGGCGATGCTGGCGGATTCGAGCAGCACGTCATACACCGAGTGTTTGAGCGCGCGCTTGTCGACGCCCGAGCCCATGGTGGCATTGCCCTGCGGATCGAGATCGACCAGCAGCACGCGCTGGCCGATCTTGCCCAGGCCTGCGGCCAGGTTGACGGTGGTGGTGGTCTTGCCGACCCCGCCTTTTTGGTTGGCGATGCAGAAAATTTGAGCCATGGCGTGGAGGTGGTAGCTGCGGGGAGGGGTTGTGTGCCAGCGGCGAAATCGGTGGCGGCGGGCGTGGGACGGGGGAAGGACGCTCGGCTCAGTCGCGCGGCACCGAGTGGGCGGCGGGCACGGCCAGCGCACCCAGCCACCCGCACAGCGCCCCGACGATTGTAAGAAGCAAGCCCAGCGGCCACTGTGCGCCCACCCGCTCAACGTCCGAGAAAAGACCGAAAAGCGTGACCAGGATGAGACACACGCCCGCCCCAACGCCCGCCGCCACCCAGCGCAGGCGCGGGCCGGGACGCAGCTTGAACAGACTGAGCGCAGGCAGCAACACCGTGAAGGCTGCCCCCAGCCCGGTGAGCGTGCCCAGTGTGAACATGGCCAGGGTGAGTGCGATGGGCGAAGCCGGCCAGACGCCAGACTCCAGCCGCACGAAGATCGGCCACAGCAGGGCGAGCACCGGGCCGGCGCTCAGGCCACCCCACAGGGCGATGCGAAAAGCCGGGGTGCGGGTGAAGCGTTCGGTAGACATGGTCAATGCGCGGCGCGTGGCCGCATCCAGATCAGGCAGCGCTCGGCATCCAGGCCGGGCACGGTGAGTTGTTCCACGTGAAACACGTCCACGCCTGTGGGCAGCGCGGCGATTTCATCGACGGGGCATTTGGCCTTCATCGCCATCCACACACCGCCCTCGGCCAGCGCGCTGCGCGACCAGCCGGTGAAATCAGCCAGGCTGGCGAAGGCGCGCGAGGTCACCACATCGAATGTGTCGACGATGCGTTCCACCCGCGCATGCACGCCGCGCAGATCCGGCAAGCCCAGCGAACCCGCGGCTTGCTGAATGAAAGCGGCTTTCTTGGCCACGGCATCCACACAGCTCACCGCGATTTCGGGGCAGCAGATGGCGATCACCACACCCGGCAAGCCGCCGCCCGCGCCCACGTCCAGCAGCCGCAGCGCCCTGCCCTGCGTGTGCCGCCGCAGCGGCGCGATGACGGCCAGGCTGTCGAGCACATGGTGCGTGAGCATCTCAGCGGGGTCGCGCACCGCCGTCAGGTTGTAGACCTTGTTCCACTTGCCCAGCAGATCGAGGTAGGCCAGCAGCTGCCCGGCCTGCGCGTCGGTCAGGGGCAGGCCCAGCGCCTCAAGCCCCTCGGCCAAACGCGCGTGCAAGGGGTGCGCCGTCATGCCACGGCGACGGGTGTGCCGCCTGCAAAACCCTTGAAGCCGCCCTTCTTCAGGTGAATCAGCAGCAGCGAGATGGCCGCTGGCGTCACCCCGCTGATGCGGCCCGCCTGGCCCAGCGTGTCCGGCCGGTGCTTTTGCAACTTTTGCCGCACCTCGATGGAGAGCGCGGGGATTTGCATGTAATCCAGCTCAGGCGGCAGGCGCAGGTTTTCATAATGCGCGGCGCGCTCTACCTCGTCGCGCTGGCGGTCGATGTAGCCGCTGTATTTGGCGGCAATCTCCACCTGCTCGATCACGGGGACAGACAGATCGCCCAGTGTTTCACGTGAAACATCGGCAACCGCGTGGCGGCCACCGTCCATCGACATCAGGCTGGCGTAGCTCACATCCGGGCGACGCAGCAAGTCGAACAGGTTATGCTCATGCTCGATGGCCTTGCCCAGCACGCGCTCGCTCTCGGCGGCGGGCAGGTTGCGCGGGTTCACCCAGGTGGCTTTCAAGCGCTCTGTTTCACGTGAAACAGCGTCGCGCTTGCGGTTGAAGGCGTTCCACCGCGCGTCGTCGATCAGCCCCAGCGCCCTGCCCGCTTCGGTCAGGCGCATGTCGGCGTTGTCTTCGCGCAGTTGCAGGCGGTATTCGGCGCGGCTGGTGAACATGCGGTAAGGCTCGGTCACGCCCTTGGTGATGAGGTCGTCCACCAGCACGCCCAGATAGGCTTCGTCACGGCGCGGCAGCCAGGGCGCTTCGCCACGGCATTGCAGCGCGGCGTTGATGCCGGCGAACAGCCCTTGCGCCGCCGCTTCTTCATAGCCCGTGGTGCCGTTGATCTGCCCGGCGAAGAATAGGCCTTTCACGTCGCGCGTCTCGAAGCTGCTGCGCAGGGCGCGCGGGTCGAAGTAGTCGTATTCGATGGCGTAGCCGGGCCGCAGGATGTGGGCGTTTTCCAGCCCCTTCATGCTGCGCACCAACGCCAGCTGCACGTCGAACGGCAGGCTGGTGCTGATGCCGTTGGGGTAGACCTCGTGCGTGTCCAGCCCCTCCGGCTCCAGAAAGATCTGGTGGCTTTCCTTGTCGGCAAAGCGGTTGATCTTGTCTTCCACGCTGGGGCAATAGCGCGGGCCCACGCCTTCGATCTTGCCGGTGAACATGGGGCTGCGGTCAAAGCCGCTGCGGATGATGTCGTGCGTGCGCGCGTTGGTGTGCGTGATCCAGCACGGCACTTGGCGCGGGTGCATGTCTGCCCGGCCCATGAAGCTGAACACGGGCACCGGGTCGCTGTCGCCGGGCTGTTCTTCGCAGGCGCTGAAGTCGATGCTGCGCCCGTCCAGGCGCGGCGGCGTGCCGGTTTTCAGGCGGCCTTGGGGCAGCTTCAGCTCTTTCAGCCGCGCCGAGAGCGACACCGCAGGCGGGTCGCCCGCGCGGCCCGCCGCGTAGTTGTCCAGCCCCACGTGGATGCGTCCGTCCAGAAACGTGCCCGCCGTCAGCACCACGGTGCGGCCCTTGAAGGCGATGCCCACCTGCGTGACGGCACCCGTCACGCGGTCGCCCTCCAGCATCAGGTCGTCCACCGCCTGCTGGAACAGCCACAGGTTCGGCTGGTTCTCGATCATGCGGCGCACGGCGGCCTTGTACAGCACGCGGTCGGCCTGCGCGCGGGTGGCGCGCACGGCGGGGCCCTTGCTTGAGTTCAGCGTGCGGAACTGGATGCCGCCTTCGTCGGTGGCCAGCGCCATCGCGCCGCCCAGTGCGTCCACCTCTTTCACCAGATGGCCCTTGCCGATGCCGCCGATGCTGGGGTTGCAGCTCATCGCGCCCAGGGTTTCGATGTTGTGCGTGAGCAGCAGGGTCTGCGCGCCCATGCGCGCGGCAGCCAGCGCGGCCTCGGTGCCCGCGTGGCCGCCGCCGACGACGATGACGTCGAAGTGTTGGGGGTAGATCATGCTCATGCGCTCACCATCTCCACCCGCAGCCCGGCCTGCTCGGCCGCACGGGCCTGCTGGCGGTCGGCGGTCACGAACAGGTCAACGCCCGCCGCCTGCGCCGTGCCGATGTGCAGCGCGTCCATCGCGCGCAGGCGGGTGCGCTGCATGGCGGCGATGGCCAGCGACTCCACATCCGGCGACACCGGCAACACGGCAAACTCGGTGAAATCCACCGCCACCTCACGCATGCCCAGCGCGTACTGCCCGGTGGACAAGATCTGGTCATGCACGTCGCGCAGAAAGGCCGAGGCAATCTCCATCTTGCAATGCGCCGCCAGCACCACCTCGTCGGCCTGCGCCAGCCAGTCATCGACCGATTCGCAGCCCGGCTCGCGCTTGTAGCGTTTGGCCAGTGCAGAGGTATCCAGAAGAATCTTCATGGCCTTCAATACCTCGCCTGCTCACGCTCTTCGATGATGAGCTGCGCCATCGTCTTGCCGTCGGGGCGCGTGTAAACCAGCGGGTTCTCAATCGGCGTCTTCCAGCGCGGCACCTTGGGCGCGGCGTCGGGCTGCGGTGCCACCAGCTCGGCCACCGGCTTGCCATGCCGCAGGATGCGCACGGTCTCGCCCTTTTGCACGCGGTCCACCATCTCGGCGGCGCGGGCGCGGAATTCGGTCACGGATACGGTCTGCATTTGTACAAATCTCCAGTTTTGTACATTTTAGCCCATGCGCCACGTGTCCTGCACGGCGTTAAGCTATGGCTGGCACACACCACAACAAAGGAGACACGCCATGCCCAACAGCCGCAAGACACCCGCTCCCGCCCCCGCATCCCCCGCCGCCCCCACCTCCGCGCAAGGCTCGGGGCACGCCCTGCCCTCTTACCTCGACGCGCAGCACCTCGGCCCCTGGGGCACCTATCTGGCGCAGGTCGATCGCGTCACGCCCTATCTCGGCCCGCTCTCCAAATGGGCCGAATCGCTCAAGCGGCCCAAGCGCTCGCTCATCGTCGACGTGCCCATGCACCGCGACGACGGCACCGTCGCCCACTTCGAGGGCTACCGCGTGCAGCACAACATCAGCCGCGGCCCCGGCAAGGGCGGCGTGCGCTTTCACCAGGACGTCACCCTGTCCGAAGTCATGGCCCTGGCCGCGTGGATGTCCATCAAGAACGCCGCCGTCAACGTGCCCTACGGCGGCGCCAAAGGCGGCATCCGCGTCGACCCGCGCCAGCTGTCAGAGGCCGAGCTCCAGCGCCTCACGCGCCGCTACACGTCCGAAATCGGCATCATCATCGGCCCCACCAAGGACATCCCCGCGCCCGACGTCAACACCAACGCCAAGGTCATGGCCTGGATGATGGACACCTACTCCGTCAACCAGGGCCTCACCGCCACCGGCGTCGTCACCGGCAAGCCGCTTGACCTGGGCGGCTCTCTCGGCCGCAACGAAGCCACCGGCCGCGGCGTGTTCACCGTCGGCGTCGAAGCCGCGCAGCGCATTGGCCTCGCCATCGAGGGCGCGCGCGTCGCCGTGCAGGGCTTCGGCAACGTGGGCGGCATCGCCGGCAAGCTGTTTGCCGAAGCCGGCGCCCTCGTCGTCGCCGTGCAAGACCACACCGGTGCCGTGCGCAACGACAAAGGCCTGAACGTACCCGAGCTGCTCGCCCACGTGGCCGAACGCGGCGGCGTGGCCGACTTCAAGGGCGGCGAAGCCATGAAGCCCGACGACTTCTGGGCCACGCCCTGCGACATCCTCGTGCCCGCCGCGCTCGAAGGCCAGCTCACCCAGGCGAACGCCAGCAAGATCAAGGCCCGCATGGTCATCGAAGGTGCCAACGGCCCCACCACCCCCGAAGCCGACGACATCCTGCAAGACCGTGGCGTGCTGGTGGTGCCCGACGTCATCGCCAACGCCGGCGGCGTCACGGTGAGCTACTTCGAATGGGTGCAGGACTTCTCCAGCTTCTTCTGGAGCGAGGACGAAATCAACCAGCGCCTCGTGCGCATCATGACCGACGCCTTCACCGCCGTGTGGAACACCGCCCAGCAGCACAAGGTCAGCCTGCGCACCGCCACCTTCATCGTGGCCTGCGCCCGCATCCTGCACGCGCGCGACCTGCGCGGTTTGTATCCTTGATCCCCCCTGAGTCGCCTTCGGCGCCTTCCCCCCAGGGCGACGCCGCTGGTCGCCGGGGGAACCCCGGCTCGGGCGGCCTGGAATGACTTGGTTGCCTCAGTCTTATCTAAAAAAGTGAGCTTCTTGCGTACGTTTCAAAGTAACTTCAGATATAAAACCATCTGAAAACGTTTTAAAACGTACGCAAGCAGCTCACTTTTTAAAATACTCATCATTAAAGCCGCTTGCTCACCGCCCGACCGCCCATCAGCGCCAGCACCAGAAACACCACCGCCACGATCAGGAACAGCACGAACAGGAACTTCGCAATGCCCGCCGCGCCAGCGGCAATGCCGCCAAAGCCCAAAGCACCCGCAATCAGCGCGATCACGGCAAAAATAATGGCCCACCTCAACATGGCAATCTCCTTTTCCCGAACGGGGTGTGGTTCAACTCAATCGGCCTGCGGCACGCCGCCCCAAAGCCTGCCGCCATCGTGGCGCAGCACACCCGCGCCCGCTGTCGGCCATGCCTTCCACGCGGGGTAGGACAAGCCACCCCCCGCCAGACAGCCGCCGCCCCACCAGCCCTTCCCCACCATGCCCCCGCCCACCTGCCGCCCCGGCTGCGGTGCCTGCTGCATCGCCCCGTCCATCAGCTCGCCCATCCCTGGCCTGCGCGGCGGCAAGCCCGCCGACGTGCCCTGCCCCCAGCTCGACCACGCCCTGCGCTGCAAGCTCTTCGGCCACCCCAGCCGCCCCGCCGTCTGCGCGCAGCTCGCCCCCTCGCACGAGATGTGCGGCCCGCCGGGCGACCGAGGCACGCACGCCCTGCGCTACCTGCGCCAGCTCGAAGCCGCCACCGCCCCCGACTAACTGACGTTCAGCGCCCTCTGCCGCCACGCCAGCAGCGCCCCCGCCCACAGCGCCAGCGCCGAATACACCAGCCCCCGCGCCAGTCCGCCCGGCCCGTCCGCCACCCAGCCCACCACCGTCGGCCCCACGATCTGCCCCGCCGCAAACACGATCGTGAACGCGCTGATACCCGCCGCCCACTGCGTGCCGGCCAGGTTGTGCCGCACAAACGCCGTGGTTGACGCCACCACCGACAGGAACACCGCCCCAAACAGCAGCCCCGACGCCAGCACCACCGGCCACGCCTGCGTCAGCGCCGGCAGCACCGTCGCCACCCCCAGCAGCGCATTCAGCAGCGCCAGCGCGCCGCCGCCCCTGGCCCGGTTCAGCAGCCCCGCCCAGATGCGCGCCGACGCCACCACCGCCAGCCCCAGCAGCGTGTAAAACAGCGTGATCGCCCCGCTGGCCACCCCCTGCTCGCGCAGCAGCGCAATCACGAACGTCATGTAGCCGATGTAGCCCACGCCAAACAGCAAATAACCCCCCAGCGCCGGTGCCATGCGCCGCCAGGGCAGCGGGTCAACCACCACATCCGCCTTTTGCGCCTGCGAAACCTGCGCTGGACGCTCTGATTTCTGAAGCACCCACGCAGGCCAGGCCAGCACCAGCGACGCCAGCAGACACAGCAGCGCCAACCCCCACCACGCCCATGCCCAGCCATGCGGCACCCCCGCCGCCGCCTGCAACAACCCCGGCACCGCCAGCGCCGACGCGCTGATGCCCCAGCCCGTGCCCCCGTAATACAGCCCCAGCAGCAGCCCCGCATGCTGCGGTGCCTGCGCCCCCAGCCGCGCCGCCAGCAGCCCCCCGGCCACAAACACCCACGCGCTGGACACCCCCGCCAGCAGCCTTTGCAGCAGCAGCGGCCCCGCCGCCGTGAAAAACCCCGACGCCGCCATGAACCCGCTGGCCAGCAGCGCCCCCGCCAGCAACACCCGCGCCGCGCCCAAGCGGCGCATCAGCCACGGCGTGGCCAGCGCCCCCAGCAAATAGCCCGCCGCATTGGCCGTGTTCATCGCCCCCGCCAGCGTGTAGCCCCAGCCCAGGTCCTCGCGCATCACCGGCAGCAGCAGGCCATAGGCAAAGCGCGTGATGCCCAGCGACACCGCCGCACCCAGCGACAGCGCCAGCGCCGTCCACACCAGGCGGCGCAAGGGGGGCGGATCGGGCGGGTTCATGTGCGCTGCTCCGCCAACCGCAAGACATGACAAATGACCGCGCTCTGTCGAGCGCATGGCATATGACACATCACATCCGCCCGCATGGCCGTTCTGTCATTTGTCATGGCGCGCCAGCGCCGGTCATCAAGCCAAGCGAAGTCATGTTCCATGTCAACCATTGTGGGCCACCCCTGCCGCTTTCACGCCCGGCGCATGGCGCACAATTTGCGCCGTCACATCAAGGATTCGCCATGAGCCAAACCCTCTTTTCCCCGCTGGACATGGGCAGCATCGACCTCGCCAGCCGCATCGTCATGGCCCCGCTCACGCGCAACCGCGCCCCCGCTGCCGTGCCCACCGCGCTCATGGCCCAGTACTACGCCCAGCGCGCCAACCCCGCAACCGGCGCAGCCCTCATCGTCAGCGAAGCCACCGCCATCAGCCCCCAGGCCCAAGGCTATGCCGACGTGCCCGGCCTGTACGAAACCCCCCAGCTCGACGGCTGGAAGCACGTCACCCAGGCCGTACACGCGCAAGGCGGCAAGATCGTCTGCCAGCTCTGGCACGTGGGCCGCATCTCGCACCACATCCTGCAACCCGGCAACGCCGACCCCGTTGCCCCCTCGGCCCTGCGCGCCCACGCCAAAACCTACGTCTTCAACGACGAAGGCCAGGGCCACTTCATCCCCGTCAGCGCCCCCCGCGCGCTGCACCGCCACGAAATCCCGCCCATCGTCCACGACTACGCCGCCGCCGCCCGCAACGCCGTGCAATCGGCCGGCTTCGACGGCGTCGAAATCCACGGTGCCAACGGCTACCTGCTCGACCAATTCCTGAAAACCGGTGCCAACCAGCGCACCGACGACTACGGCGGCGCCATCAAGAACCGCGCCCGCCTCATGCTCGAAGTCACCCGCGCCGTCATCGACGCCGTCGGCGCAGACCGCGTCGGCATCCGCCTCTCGCCCGTCACCCCCGCCAACGACATCACCGACGCCGACCCGCAGCCCCTGTTCGATTACCTCATCCGCCAGCTCGCCAAGCTCGGCCTAGCCTACATCCACATCATCGAAGGTGCCACCGGCGGCCCGCGCGAAATCGAAGACCGCCCCTTCGACTACGCCGCCCTGAAAGCCGCCTACCGCGACGCAGGCGGCCAGGGCGCATGGATGGTCAACAACGGCTACACCCCCGACATGGCCGAAGCCGCCATCGCCAGCGGCCACGCCGACCTCGTCGCCTTCGGCAAAGCCTTCATCAGCATGCCCGACCTCGCCACCCGCATCCGCCACGGCGGCCCCTACCAGGCGTTGGACAAAACCACCCTCTACGGCGGCAGCGCCAAGGGCTACACCGACTACCCGGCGCTGGGCGACTGAAGGCCCATCCAGCATTCAGGTGCAAGACATTCAAATAAAAGGAAGCTGCTTGCGCTTGTTGAACGGTTATTTCAGATGGTTTTATATCTGAATTTGTTTTATATCCTGCGCAAACAGCTCCTTTTTAATCAGAACTTCGACCCAGGCACCCGCAGCCCGCCCGGCGTCGAGACCACCCGCCCCGCCCTCATGCCGCCAGCCGCGCCACGCCGTCGCCCAGGTCGAGCCGCTGGCAGCGCACCTGCCAGATCTGCTGCACCAGCGCGGGCGTGAGCACTTCGGCGCAGGCGCCAGCGGCCACCAGCGTGCCTTGCGAGAGCACGACGGCGTCGTCGGCGTAGCGCAGGGCCAGGTTCAGGTCGTGCAGCACGACCACCACGCCCACGCCTTCGGCGTGTGCCCAGCGGCGCACGGTGTCCATCAGCTGCATCTGGTGCGCCCAGTCGAGCGCGGCGGTGGGTTCGTCCAGCAGCAGCCAGCGCGGGGCGCCGGGGGCGGCGGGCTCCCACAGCTGCGCCAGCACGCGCGCCAGTTGCGTGCGCGCCTGCTCGCCGCCCGAGAGGCTGGCGTAGTGCCGATCGGCCAGGTGCGTCACACCGGTGAGCGCCAGCGCGGCGGGCACGATGGCCGCTTCGTGCGCGCTGGGGCGCAGCCGGTGCGGGTAGCGCCCGAGCGCCACGATTTCGCCCACGCGAAAGTCGAAGGCCACCGGGCCGTGCTGCGGCATCACCGCGCGCACGCGCGCCAGCGCATCGCCGCGCCACTGCGCCAGCGCCCGCCCGGCCAGCCGCGCCTGCCCGCGCGTGGGCTGGCGCTGCCCGGCCAGCACGCCCAGCAGGGTCGATTTGCCGGCGCCGTTGGGGCCCAGCAGCGCCGTGACGCGGCCCGCGTGCAGCGTCACGTTCACCCCGCGCAGCAGCGCGGTCGCGCCCACCGACACGCCCACGCCTTCGGCGCGCAGCGCCTGCTCGTCATCCAGCGCGGGCCTTTCGCATGCGCCGCAGTGGCTGTCCAGGTGCTCGCCGCCATGCAGGCCGGCCTGGGCGGTGGCCATGTCCACGCGTTCGCTGACCGGCATCACGGCGCCACCAGGCGTCTGCGTTGCCCGCGCAGCAGCAGCAAGAAAAAAGGCGCGCCCAGCGCGGCGGTGAGCACGCCCAGCGGCAGCTCGGCCGGGGCGACCAGGGTGCGCGCCAGCGCATCGGCCCCCAGCACCAGCGCCGCGCCCAGCAGGGCAGCGCCGGGCAGCACCAGGCGGTGGTCGGGCCCCACCAGCAGGCGCACCATGTGCGGCGCCACCAGGCCGATGAAGCCGATGATGCCGGTGGTGGCCGTCACCGCGCCCACCACCAGCGCGGCCACCACCACGGCGGCGCGCTTGACGCGCTCCACCGGCACGCCCAGCGCGCTGGCCTGCGCCTCGCCCAGGGCGATGGCGTTGAGCGGCTGGGCTAGCCGCAGGCCCAGCAGCAGCGCCAGCGCGCACACGGTCAGCACCCCCAGCACCGCGCTCCAGCGCGCGCCGCCCAGGCTGCCCAGCAGCCAGAACTGAAGATTGCGCATCTGCTCGTCGGTGCCGATGGTGCTGAGGTAGCCCAGCCCGGCGCCGGCCAGCGCGTTGATGGCAATGCCGGCCAGCAGCATCAGTGCCACGTGCGTGCCGCCGCCGGTTTGCGCCAGCAGGTAGATCAGCGCCGTCACCCCCAGACCGCCCGCAAAGGCGGCGGCCACCAGCGCCCAGCTGCCCAGCTGGCGCGGCAGATCGGGTGCCAGCGCGGCGCCCAGCACGATGATCAGGCCCGCCGCCAGCGCGGCCCCGCTGCTGACGCCCACCAGGCCGGGGTCGGCCAGTGGGTTGCGAAACAGCCCCTGCATCAGCGCCCCGGCCAGCCCCAGTCCGGCGCCGGCGGCCATGCCCAGCAGCAGGCGCGGCAGGCGGATGGAGGTGAAGACCAGCGCGGCCGTGTCGGGCGCGGGCGCGGCCAGCCCCAGCGCGCGCCGCAGCGCCTGCCCCACGATGGCGGCCAGCTCCGACGGCGCGATGGCGTAGGCACCATGCGCCGCGCCCAGCGTGAAGGCCAGCAAAAGCAGCCCGCCGCCGCCCAGCCAGACGGCGGCGGGCTGGCGATGCCAGGCGGCCGGGGAGGCGGTGGGAGTGGGCGACATTTCAGTTTTCCAGGGCGCGCATGAAATGCGAGCGGACTGTTTCTTTGGTGGGAGCGGGCTTGGCCGCGATGGGCGCCAGCACCGGGCGGTGCGCCCCATCGCGGGCAAGCCCGCTCCCACAAGGCGGCTCGTTGACCGGGTGCTTGTCCAGCCATATACCCCATTGACAATGGACTGCCAGCGCTTGATGAGCAAGCGTTGTCGGCATATACCCCAGACCACAATGAAATTCATCATTTGTCATGGCGTGAAGCGCCGTTGTCGAAGGCGAGGCTGAGGCCGTGTGTCGTCTTGGTCTTTTTGTGGGAGCGGGCAGGCTCGCTCCTGCCAAGCCGGGGCTTGCCATGCGGGGTCACCCGGCGTCATGCGCCGCGCACCACGGCGCGGTGCAGCGCCCGCACGGTTTGCGGCAGGCGCGGGCCAAAGCCCATCATTTCGAGCGCGTCGCGCGCGACGAGGCGCCGCGCGGCGTAGGCGGGCACCAGCGCCATGCCGGGGCGGGCCCACAAGCGCTCGATGCCGCCTTGCGCGGCGATGCCTTCGGTGGTGGTCAGCAGCACGTCGGGCGCGGCCTGGGCCATGCCTTCGGCCGTCATGGCGCGGTAGCCGCGGTAGCCCTGCATGGCGTTGTCGCAGCCGATGAGGCGAATGAGCGCATCGGCCCCCGTGCCCGCGCCGGCCACGCTGGGTGAGGTGCCGTGGCCCAGGATGAACAGCGCGCGCGGGCGGCGCGGCTGGCGGGCCAGCGCGTTGGCCACTTCGGCCTGCGCGGCTTGCCAGTCGGCGTCCAGCCGCGCCTGCACCTCGCGCGCGGCGGCCTCGCGCCCGGTGGCGCGGCCCACGGCGGCGAGCTTGGCCTGCACTTCGGCCCAGTCGTGCGTGACGGGCACCACGTCCACGCGCACGCCGGCGCCGCGCAGTTGCTCCAGCACCAGCGGGGGGCCGGCTTCGGCGTTGGCGACGATGGCTGTGGGTTCCAGCGCCAGCAGTCCTTCGGCCGACAGCTGGCGGAAGTAGCCCACCTTGGGTGTGCGCTGCGCCGCGTCGGGGTAGGTGCTGGTGGTGTCGGTGCCCACCAGCAGGTCTTGCGCGCCCAGCAGATAGACCGCTTCGGTGATGGGCCCGCCCAGGGTGACCAGGCGCGGCGCGGCCTGCGCGCGGGCGGGCAGGGCGGCGGCCAGCGCCAGGGCGGCGCCTGCGCGCAGGGCCGCGCGGCGTTTGGCCAAGGGCGTGCCCGTCATGCCGCCACCGGCTCGGTCAGCGGCGGCAGGTCGGCCACCAGCGCGCGCCAGGCGGGCAGTTCGGGCACGCCTGGCTTGCGCTCGCCAAAGAACATGGCGATGACTTCGCCCTGGGCGTCGAACACTTCCACGGCGGTGACCACGCCGTCGGTGGTGGGCTTTTCGACCACCCAGACGCGGGCGATGGCGTCTTCGCGCAGGTGCAGGTTGAAGCCGGGGTCGAGCACGTTCAGCCAGCGCGCGCCGCGCATGTCCATGGGCTCGATGCGGTGCACGGGGCCGGTGTGGATTTGCGTGCAGCCGCTGCTGCCGACGAAGCACATGATGGGCGTGCCGTCCAGCGCCGCCGCCAGCAGCAGCGCGCGCACGGCGGTGGTTGCCAGCGTGCGGGTGAAGCGGCCTTCGGCCAGGCGCAGGGCCTGCTCGCGCTGCACGCCGTAGGCTTTGAGCAGGCCGAAGAAGTCGTGCGTGTCTTCCAGCTGTGCCCATTCGCCCAGCAGGCCGCCTTGGTCGATGTCGGCGTCGGGCCGGGCGGCGGGGGGCGGCGCGGGCGCGCTGAAAACCGTGGCGGGCGCATCGGCGGGCAGGGCGAAGGCGTCGATCACCGCCCGCCAGGCCGCCAGGTCGGTGGCTTCGCGCACGAAGACCTTGTGCACGGCGCGGCCCGTGGCGTCAAAAAACTGCAGGCTGGGCGGCGCGGGGTGGTCGGCAAAGGCAAAGCCGGCGTGCCAGTGGGTGAGGAACAGGCGCAAGTCGATGTCCGGCCCCAGCGCCAGGCCCATGCGGGTGTTGCCGGAGACGTTTTGGTAGATGCCGGTTTTTTCGTGCACGGCGTGTTCGTTGCGGGTCAGCGCCATCAGCGGGCCGCAGGCTTGCAGCGCTTGCAGCAGCGCCAGCCAGTCGGGCCGCAGCGCGCGCGCCTGTGCACCGCCGGCGGGCGCGCCCACGTGGGCGGCCACGGCGGCGCCTTCGCTCAGGCCGATGGCGCGCGCGGCTTCGAGCGCGCGGCGGCCCTGGGCGCGTTCAGCGGAAAATGCGGCTCTGGCGCTTGCCTGGTCTGCGCGAGCAGCTTCTTTTTCAATAGCATTCGACATGGTGGGCAACAGGTCTGTGGCGGTGGCTTTACTGCGCGGCGGGCTGCACGTCGAACTGGAAAGTCCAGGTCTGCGCGCCGTTGTAGGCCGGGGTGGCGGGTGCGTACTGGATGCTGGCCAGGTGCATGCGCGCGTAGCTGTGGCCTTCGCCCGATCGCACCAGCGTGGCGGCGCTGGGGTTGGCGCGCAGCTGGTGCTGCGTCAGGCCGACGGCGGCCGCGGCGGCGTCGGTGGGGTAGTAGCTGTACCAGCCAAAGTCCAGCGCGTTGGGGTAGCTGCCGGTGTAGGCGGGCGACAGTTGCGAGCCGATGCTGTCCTTGACCCAGGCGGCGGCCGTGCGCGGGCCGGTTTGCGTGCCGGTCAAGTCGGCCAGGGTGCCGGCCAGGTGGGTGGTGGCGGCAAATTGGGCGGGCACGGGCGTGCTGCCGTCGGCTTCGTAAAAGCCGGCGGGCGTTTTGCTCAGGAAACCGGCCACGGTGCCTCTGCCCGATGTGCCGCCGTTGAGCTTGACGTTGTAGCGGTTGAAGGCGATGTGCCAGTTGCCCGCTTCGCTGCTGACGGTGCCGGTGGACAGGTCGAAGTACACCCAGCCGGCGGTGGCGTCGAGGCTGGCGGTGTTCACCACGGCCGGGTTGGCCGTGTTGACCCAGCGGATGGACGGCCAGCCCGAGGCGGTGCCGGTGGGGCCGCCGTAATAGCCGGTGACTTGCAGCGCAAACACCGCGCCTTCGGCCCCGGTGATGTCGGCCGAGGCGCTGTTCGTGGCGATCAGGAACACGCGGAAGTTGGGACTGAGCTGGTGGCCGCCGTTCAGGCCGTATTCATAAATGGCGCTTTGAATGCTGTTGCTGCCGGTGAACACGCTCTTGGGCGCATCGGCCGTGTACAGCGTGGCGGGAATGGCGCCGCTGGCGGGGTCGATCAGCGCGTCGTTCCACTTCAGCAGATCGGCCCAGGTGTGCACGAAGGGGCTGCCGAAGGCGCCGCCGGCGCCGCTGCCGCTGGGGCCGCTGTTGGTGAACAGCTCGGCCGAGCGGCCGCCGCTGACCACCTTGACGTCCCACGCGGTGCCGGTGCAGCCGGCCACTTCGGCCTGGGCGTCGAAGTCGTAGCAGACCGACTGGCCGGCAGCCGGCAGGGTGAAGGCCCAGGTGGCCGAGCGGGTGAACTTGCTGTTGGGGGTGGGCGTCGGCGTGGGGTCGACGGGCGTGGTGGGCGAGTCGTCACCGCCGCCGCAGGCGGTGAGGGCGGCGGCGGCGCAGGCCGCGAGCATGAGGCGCAGGGTGGGGCGAGGGTGCATGAGAAGTCTCCTGGTAGAGGGTCAAAGTTCGTTGCCGAAGGCGAGCCTGGCGCCGACGTAGATGAAGCGCCCGGCCACCGGGCCGAAGTCGCTTGGGCTGGCAAAGTCGCGCTGGCGGTTGGTGAGGTTGTTGACGCCGGCAAACAGCGTGGTGGCGCGGCCCACCCTGTGGTTGACGCTCAAGTCCAGCGTGCGCCAGCCGGGCGAGCGCGCGCCGCTGGTGCTGCCCACCAGTTCGCTGCCCTGGTGGCGCAGGCGCAGACTGAGCACGGTGGCCGGCTGCACGCGCCAGTCGGCGCCCAGGCGCACGATGTCACGCGGGCGGCGCGTCAGCTCGCCGCCGCTGACCAGGTCGCGCGTGCGGGTGTAGGTGTAGGCGGCGTTGAGCGTCAGCGCCTTGCTGGCGCGCCAGCGCACGCTGGTCTCCAGCCCGCTGGTGCGCGCGCGCGCCACGTTGGCGTAGGTGTAGGTGGTGATGCCGCCCTCGGTGGTGACGGCGTTGGCTTCGTCGGTCTGGATCAGGTCGCGCAGGCGGTTGAGAAACAAGTTGGCGTCGATCGACAGCCGATCGCCCTGGCTCAGGCTGCCGCCCAGCTGAAGGCTGGTGGACGATTCGGGCTTGAGCCGCGGGTTGCCCGTGACCACGTAGCCCAGCGCGCTGTGGTCGAACAGGTAGTAGCGCTCTTTCAGGTTGGGCACGCGGTAGCCCTGGCCCACGCTGGCGCGCAGCACGCCGCGCCAGTCGCCCGCTTGCAGCAGGTTGCCGCGCACGCTGAGCTTGGGCGCCCAATGGCTGCCAAAGCCCGAATCGTGCTGGCCGCGCAGGCCCAGCAGCAGCTCCCACCGGTCGTTGAGCACGACGTTGTTCTGCACGAACAGCTCGGCACTGGTGCGCGCCACGCGGCCGGGCACGCCCAGCTCGGACAGGCCGTTGCTGGTCTGCGTCAGTGTTTCGCGCCGCCAGTCGGTGCCCACCATCCACAACTGCCGCCCCCAGGCGGGCAGGTCGATCTGCGTGCCCAGGTGCTGCGTCTGCTGGCGCGAGCGGCGGTCGGTGGCCAGCACCTCGTTCGAATAGCCGGGCGAATGGCTGTCGTACTGTTCGTGCACGCCCTTGACCTCGGCGCGCACGCCACTGGCAAAGCGCCAGTGCGCGCCGCCGCTGATGCGCTCGCGGGTGATGTCTTCGAGCTTGCGCTGCGGCACGTTGGTGGGCGGCACGAAGACGTTGTAGCGCTGCGTGTCTTTTTCGGTGTAGTGCGACACGTCGGCCCACACGCGGCCTTGCGCACTGGGCAGCCATTCGCCGCGCGCGGCCAGTTGCTGGCGGCCGCTGGCGTCGCCCTGGCGGGGCCAGGCGTCGGGGTTGACGCCAAAACCGGCGTCATCGACCACGTCGCCCGACAGCGCCAGGCGCCAGCGTTCGCCACCGCCGCCCAGGGCAAAGCGGGCGTGGCGGTTGTTGGCGTCCACGCGGCGGCCGCTGTCGTTCTGGCGGCCGTAGCTGCCCGCATCCAGCGTGGCCGTGCCGCCGAAGCCGGCCGGAATGCGCCGCGTGATGACGTTGACCACGCCACCCATGGCCGAACTGCCGTACTGCGCCGAGCTGGCGCCCTTGACCACCTCGATGCGCTCCACGTCACTGAGCAGGTACTGGCTCAGATCGACCGTGGAGCCGGTGCTGGCGGTGATGGGCAGGCCGTCGATCAGCACCAGCACCTGGTCGGCGCCCAGGCCCTGCAGCGAGAGTTCGTAACCCGATTTGCCCAGCACCTCGCGCAGTTGCAGGCCGGGCACGTTCTCCAGCGCCTGGGTCAGCGTTTGCGCATGGGTGCGCTCGATCTCCTCGCGCGTGACCACTTCGGTGCGCACGGGGGCGTCGTCCATCGCCCGCTCGGTGCGCGTGGCCGTGACCACCACCGGCTTGAGCGTTGACGCCGCGCCCTCTTCATCGGCATGGGCAGGCAGAACAAGCAGCAGCGGCAGCAGACAAAGAGGAAGACGAGCAGAAAGGGGCGGCATGAATGAAAACAAAGCGGGAGCGGCCAAGAAGGCTTCTCAATGCATTTGAGTATAGCAACAAGAATGATTCGTATTACTATTACATTAGATTCCAGGCCGCTTGACTCGCGCCCCTGCCCCCGGCGCCGCACCTTGCGTGGCGTCAAGGGCCATGGCCTATCCCATCCATCAACCGACGGACGCTTCGGCTGTTGGCCCCTTCCCTCGCAGGGAGGAAGGCCGGGATGGGGGCTGAGCACCTGCGCGCCTCCACCATGGCTGGCCCCAACCCTCCCCAGCGAAAGAGGCGCCAAGAAACGTCTGATTTTTTGGGTTCAGCCGCATGCCTTCTTGCCGTCGAACGCTTGCCCGTTCAACGGCTGCTTTCAGAGACTCAGCCGCGCAGCGCCCGCGCGTGGTGCGCCACATGGTCGCCCATGAAGCTGGCCACAAAGTAATAGCTGTGGTCATACCCCGGCTGCAAGCGCAGCGTCAGCGGGTGGCCGGCCTGATCGCACGCCGCCTGCAGCAGCTCGGGCCGCAGGTGCTCGGCCAGAAACTCATCCGCCTCGCCCTGGTCAACCAGCAGCGGCAGCCGCTCGCTGGCCGTGGCCACCAGCGCCACCGCATCGTGCGCAGCCCAGGCCGCCTCGTCGTCACCCAGATAAGCCCGCAACGCCTTCTGCCCCCAAGCCACCTGCGAAGGCGCCACGATGGGGCTGAACGCGCTCACGCTCTTGTAGCGCCCCGGGTGCCGCAGCGCCAGCGTCAGCGCCCCATGCCCGCCCATGCTGTGGCCGCTGATGCCGCGCGCCTGCGTGGCGGGAAAGTGCTGCTCGATCAGCGCGGGCAGCTCATGCACCACATAGTCTTCCATGCGAAAGTTTTTCGCCCAGGGCTGCTGCGTGGCGTTCAAGTAAAAGCCCGCACCCTGCCCCAGGTCGTAGGCATCGTCATTGGGCACCCCTTCGCCACGCGGGCTGGTGTCAGGCGCGACGACGATCAGCCCGTGCTGCGCCGCAAAAGCCTGCGCCCCGGCCTTGGTGATGAAGTTCTGCTCGGTACACGTCAGGCCCGAGAGCCAATACAGCACCGGGCACTTCTCGCCCGCCAGCGCCGCCGGCGGCAGGTACACGCCCACTTTCATCGGCGTGCCCGTGCTGCTGCTGTCGTGTTGCCAGACCTCCTGGCGCCCGCCAAAGCTGGCGTGGTGTTCGGTGCGTTGCATGGTGGACTCCGGTTGTTTGGATAGAAACGTAGCGGTTGATGCGGCCCGCAGCGTTCACGTGGGTGCAAGCACCCACCCTGCGACTGCTTTACCCGTAATGCACCACGCTGCGAATCGACTTGCCCGCGTGCATCAGCTCGAACGCCTCGTTGATGTCGGTCAGCGGCATGGTGTGGGTGACGAACGGGGCCAGTTGAATGCGGCCCGCCATCGCGTCTTCGACCATGCCCGGCAGCTCGCTGCGCCCCTTCACGCCGCCAAAAGCCGTGCCCAGCCACTTGCGGCCCGTCACCAGCTGGAAGGGACGGGTGCTGATCTCCTGCCCTGCCCCCGCCACGCCAATCACCACGCTCTGGCCCCAGCCGCGGTGCGCGCATTCCAGCGCGGCGCGCATCACGTTCACGTTGCCGATGCACTCGAACGAATGGTCAACGCCCCAGCCGGTCATCTCCACGATCACCTGCTGAATGGGTTTGTCGAAGTCCTTGGGGTTGACGCAGTCGGTCGCGCCAAAGGTGCGCGCCAGCTCGAACTTGCCCGGGTTGGTGTCGACGGCGATGATGCGCCCGGCCTGCGCCAGCTTGGCGCCCTGGATCACCGCCAGGCCGATGCCGCCCAGCCCGAACACCGCCACACTGTCGCCCGGCTGCACCTTGGCGGTGTTCTTCACCGCGCCCAGGCCGGTGGTCACGCCGCAGCCCAGCAGGCACACCTGCTCGGGGTTGGCATCGGGGCTGACCTTGGCCAGCGACACCTCGGCCACCACGGTGTATTCGCTGAAGGTGCTGCAACCCATGTAGTGGTAGATGGGCTGGCCGTTGTACGAAAAGCGCGTGGTGCCGTCGGGCATCACGCCCTTGCCCTGCGTGGCGCGCACGGCCACGCACAGGTTGGTCTTGCCGCTTTTGCAGAACAGGCACTGGCCGCATTCGGCGGTGTAAAGCGGAATGACGTGGTCGCCGGGCTGGACGCTGGTGACGCCCTCGCCCACTTCCACCACCACGCCCGCGCCTTCATGGCCCAGCACGGCGGGGAAGAGGCCCTCGGGGTCGTCGCCGCTGAGCGTGAATGCATCGGTGTGGCACACGCCGGTGTGCGTGATCTTGACCAGCACCTCGCCGGCCTTGGGCGGGGCGACGTCGATTTCGACGATTTGCAGGGGTTGGCCGGCTTCAAAGGCCACGGCGGCGCGGGATTTCATGGGCAGTTTCTCCTTAGGGGTTGTTGCAGCGCTTTTCAGCCGACTGTCCCGTCATTCCCGCGCAGGCGGGAATCCAGCGCTTGCGCCTGTGCGGAGGCTGGATTCCCGCCTGCGCGGGAATGACGTGCCTGATTTGCCGCGCGGGAGGGGGTCAGAGCGTTCATTTCAAATACGAACGCACGAGCGAGGCCACTTCGTCAATGGCCTCGTGCGTGCGCGCATGCGCGGGGTCTTGCAAATCGGCCATCGCGCAGTCGGCATGGCCGAAGCTCTCGCGCAAATGGCCTTCCAGCACGTCGGCCATCAGCCCGTTCACCGCGCCGCGCATGGCGGCCAGCTGCTGCAACACGGGGCCGCAGTCGCTGCCCTGCGTGATGCTGCGCTCCAGCGCCTCGGCCTGGCCGCGGATGCGGCGCAGGCGGGTGATGGCGCGTTTCTTGTCTTCGGGTGAATGGGGCATGGTCTGATACTCAGGGGTAGTTTATAAACGATCGGCTGGCGGGGTTCAATTTCTTGCACGCACACACCTTCGCAGGCTGGGTAGAGCGCAGCGAAACCCAGCGCTCTCGCGAGCCGGCTTGCCGGGTTTCGCTGGCGCTCTACCCAGCCTACGAGGGGGTGACGCCTTCACAGCCGTAAAAAAGGCCGCGCAAGGCGGCCTTCCATCGCAAAGCAATCAGCAGCTCGTCAGCCCCCGCCCAGCCCGATGGGCGCGGGCGCGTTTTGCACGATGCGGGTGAAGAGCTGGTCGTACAGCGGCTCGGGTTTGTATTTGCCGGTGAGGGGGTCGCAGTTTTTCTCGAACGCGGCGTCCAGCGCCTGCCAGTCGGCGTCGGTCAGGTGTTTTTCGGCGGCGGGCAGCACTTCTTTTTCTTCGAGCTGCATGTGCGCCAAGTACAGGTTGACGTATTTGTTGAAGGCGTCCACAAAGCTCTGCCGGCGCGACTCGCCCAGCAGCTCCCAGCCCAGCAGCAGGTGCTGGATCTCGCGCACGGCGTGTTCGGTGTAGGCGTGGTCGCGGTCGAGGCGGGCGATGGCGGTGCCCACTTCGTCGGGCGCGGCGGCCAGCACGCGGGGAAAGAGCAGCTCGGTTTCCTTGGGGTGGTGCAGGCGCTCGGGGAATTCGTCGATGTAGAACAGCATGGCGCGCAGCACGTCGAAGAAGTTCTTCGGGTCGTCGCGCGGGCCGCGATCAACCAGCATGCGCATGGATTGCAGCATGGCGGCGAGGGACGAATGTTCGTCGCGGATGATTTCCAGACTGCGGTGTTTCATGGCAATGCTCTCTCCTTGTGGGTGGCCCAGTTTAGTGCGCGGACTGTGGCCGTGGCATGACTTGCGTCAAGTTCGGGCGGGGGGCATGGGGCTGCGCAGGCAAGTGCTGCATTCAATAAAAAGTGAGCTGCTTGCGTACGTTTTAATTCATTTTCGCATGTAAATATATCTAAAAATGTTTTATATCCTACGCAAGCAGCTCACTTTTTATTCATGTGTTCGTGTGTGCCCTCTGGCTTCCAGCGCCTGAGCAGCAGCGCGTTGCTGGTGACGCTGACCGACGACAGCGCCATCGCCGCGCCCGCCATCACCGGGCTCAAGAAACCCAGCGCCGCCAGCGGAATGCCCGCCGTGTTGTAGACGAAGGCCCAGAACAGGTTCTGGCGGATCTTGGCCACCGTGCGGCGCGAAATGTCCAGCGCCGCAGGCACCAGCGCCACGTCGCCGCGCATCAGCGTGATGCTGGCCGCGTGCATGGCCACGTCGGTGCCGCTGCCCATGGCAAGCCCCACGTCGGCGGCGGCCAGGGCGGGCGCGTCGTTGACGCCATCGCCAACCATGGCGACGGTGTGCGTCTTGCCCCTTCCCCCGCTGGGGGAAGGTGGGGATAGGGGCTGACCACCTTCGATAAGCCCACCGTGGTCAGCCCCCACCCCAGCCCTCCCCCAGCGGGGGAGGGAGCCTTGACGCAGCGCCTGCACCGCCTCGGCCTTGTCGCCCGGCAGCACATCCGCCATCACCTCGCCCTCCTCCGGCTTCAGCCCCAGGCGCCGCGCCATGGCTTCAGCCGCCCCCCGGTTGTCGCCCGAGACCATCACCACGCGCACGCCGCGCGCGTGCAGCGCGTCGATGGCCGCGCGCGCGCCGGGCTTGGGCTCGTCGCCAAAGGCCAGCAGGGCGACGGCTTGCGGCGGCGCGTCTTCACCAACGCGCACGGCAAGCACTGAAACCGTCGCGCCTTGCGCTTGCCAGTCTTGCGCTTGGGCCTCAAAAGCCTGCAAATTCACGCCCAGCTCAACGCACCAGCGCGCACTGCCAATCAGCACATCGTGCCCCGCCACGCGCCCTTCGGTGCCGCGCCCGGGCACGGCGCGCACGTCTTGCGGCGCGTCAAACGCCAGGTCTTTTGCCTTCGCATCGGCCAGCACCGCACGCGCCAGCGGGTGTTCGCTGCCCGACTGCAAACTGGCCGCCGTTTTCAGCGCCGCCGCGGCGTCCACGCCCGGCGCAGGCACCAGCGCCAGCAGGCGCGGCTGGCCCACCGTCAGCGTGCCGGTCTTGTCGAAAGCCACGGTGTCCACCCGGTGCGCCACCTCCAGCGCCTCGGCGTCCTTGATGAGAATGCCGAACTTCGCCGCCACCCCCGTGCCCGCCATGATGGCCGTGGGCGTGGCCAGCCCCAGCGCGCAGGGGCAGGCAATCACCAGCACCGCCACGGCGCGGATGATGGCCACCTCGGTGCCCACCCCCGCCCACAGCCAGCCCGCCAGCGTGCCCAGCGCGATGAGAAGCACCACCGGCACGAACACCGCGCTCACCTTGTCCACCAGCCGCTGCACCGGCGCCTTCACGGCCTGCGCGTCGGCCACCAGGCGGATGATGTGCGCCAGCACGCTTGTCGACCCCGCCGCCGTCACCTTCAGCCGCACGCGCCCGTCGCCGTTGATGCTGCCGCCCGTCAGCCTGTCGCCCACCGCCTTGGCCACCGGCAGCGGCTCGCCCGTCAGCATGCTTTCATCCACCTGCGTGGCGCCCTCGACCACCGTGCCATCGGCCGGCACGCGCTCGCCCGGGCGCACCGCCAGCACGTCGCCTGCGCGCAGCTCGTCCACCGGCATGTCCTTCTCGCTGCCGTCCCAGTCGATCAGGTGCGCCACCTCGGGCCGCAGCGCGTGCAGCGCGCGGATGGCGCTCGTCGTCTGGCGCTTGGCCCGCTCTTCCAGCCACTTGCCCAGGCGCACCAGCGTCACCACCACGGCAGCGCTTTCAAAGTAGAGGTGCGTGGCGTGCTCGCCATGCGCGCTAAACAGCCACAGCCACACCGACAGCAGCCACGCCGCCGTGGTGCCAATGGACACCAGCAGCTCCATGTTGCCGCTGCGCGCCTTCAGCGCCCCCCAGGCCGCCTTGTAAAAGCGCGCCCCCAGCCAGAACTGCACCGGCGTCGCCAGCGCAAACTGCACCCACGCCGGCGGCATCCAGTGCCAGCCAAACGGCATGCCCAGCATGGGCAACACCATCGGCGCGCACAGCAGCAGGCCAATGCCCACCGGCGCAAAACCCGCCCACGGCCCGGCGTCGGGCGTGTCGATGGCAGCATCGGCTGCGCGCGGCTCATACCCCGCATCGCGCACCGCACGGCGCAGGACGGCGGCCATGTCGTCGTCGCCGGAATAGGCCACGCGCGCCGATTCGGTGGCCAGGTTCACCTGCGCGTCCTGCACGCCAGGCACTTTCTTCAGCGCCCGCTCCACCCGCGCCACGCAGCTGGCGCAGGTCATGCCGCCGATGCCCATATCCAGAGTGTTCGTGTTCTCGCTCATGACCGCAGTGTGAAGCCTCCCATGGTGGCAATGTCAAGCGCCACCACTGGGGTGCTTGACATGCCCACCGTGGCAAGCTTCATCATGGCGGCTTTCCACCCCGTCATTCACAGGAGCACCCCATGCAGCACACCTTCACCGTCACCGGCATGACCTGCGGCCACTGCGAAGCCGCCGTCACCCGCGCCATCCAGCAGATCGACGGCGGCGCGCAGGTCAGGATCGACCGCGCCGCCCACCTGGTCGAGGTCGACTCCACCCAGCCGCGCGAAGCCATCGCCGCCGCCATCCGAGAAGAAGGCTACGCCGTCGAATGAGCGGCAGCGGCCCCGTCGCCATCGGCCAGGCCGCGCGCGCCTCGGGCCTGTCGGCCAAGATGGTGCGGCACTATGAATCGCTCGGCCTGCTGCGCCCCGTGGCCCGCACCGAAGCCGGCTACCGCCAGTACACCCCCGCCGATGTGCACACCCTGCGCTTCATCCAGCGTGCCCGCGCGCTCGGCTTTTCGATGGCCGAAATCGGCGGACTGGTGGGCCTGTGGCACGACCGCCAGCGCGCCAGCGCCGACGTCAAGCGCATCGCCAACGCACATCTGGCCGATCTTGAGCAACGCATCGCCGCCTTGCAGGACATGCGCGCCACGCTGCAAAACCTGCTGCAGCACTGCCATGGCGACCAGCGGCCGGACTGCCCCATCCTCGACGACCTGGCCGGCCACTGAAACACCCTGCGCCCCCGGCTTCACCCAGCTTTACACAGCGACGATGCCCCCGATACATCGGGCGCACACACTTGCCTGCAAGCCGATGCAACAGCGTCGGCCAAGCCCTCCCGCCGCAAGGCCATACGTCACGAAAGGACACTCCCCATGACGATCACCCGCAAGCAAGCCATCGCCGCCGCCCTCCTCGCCGCCGCCGCCGGCTTTGCCAGCGCGCAAAGCACCCCGGCCCCCGCGCCGCAAGGCACCCCTGCCGCTGGCGAAGCCAAAGCCCGCCCCGCGTCCGAGCGCGGCGCCCGCCAGGACCCCGCCCAGCGGCAGCAACGCATGGCCGAACGCCAGGCCCAGCGCATGACCGAGCTGAAAGCCCAGCTGCACATCACCCCCGCGCAGGAAAGCGCCTGGAACAGCTTCGCCGCTGCCATGCAACCGCAGCCACGCGGCGAGCGCCCATCGCGCGGCGACTTTGAAAAGCTCACCACCCCCGAGCGCATCGACCGCATGCAAGCCCTGCACGCCGAGCGCGCCGCGCAGATGACCGCGCGCGGCAACGCCACCAAGGCCTTCTACGCCCAGCTGACGCCCGAGCAGCAAAAAACCTTCGACGCCCGCGCCATGCGCGCTTCGCACGGCGAAGGCAAGCGCGGCCACGGGCGCGGCGGCCACGGCCCGCGCTGACCCGCATCGGCCTTCATCCCCTGCGCCACCCGCCTCGCCGCGGGTGGCTTTTTTTTTGCCTCATCGGCGCGGCACCGCCTCCCACGGCGAAGCATCACGGGAAGCTGTTAAGGTCAATTCGCGTGGCGCGCCCCTGCACCCGGCGCGCCATGCCTGTTTGTCTTGCATACCCAAAGGAGAACACCATGCAAACCCGTTTGTCCCGTCTGCTGTCTCTCGCCGCCCCCCTTGCCCTGCTGGCTGCCTGCGCATCCGAGCCGGCAGCGCCCGAAGCCGCCCCCGAACCCGCCCACACCGCCCCTGTCACCGCACCCGCCGCAGATGCACCCGCCGTGGTGGAAAACCCGGCCCCCGCGCACCTCACCGTGCGCCAGGCGCAGCAGGCACTGGCCGACAAGGGCTATGACCCGGGCGTCATCGACGGCCTCTCCGGCCCCCGCACCGCCGCCGCGCTGCGCCAGTTCCAGCGCGACCAGGGCCTGGCCGCCACCGGCCGCCTCGACGCCGTGACCATGGAAGCGCTGGCGCACTGACACCTGTAGACGCTTTGGCAAGCCGCGAAAGAAAGCTTCTTTCGCGTCCTCCATAAATCCTCTGCGTCCCCGGCATGAGCCTGTTTGGCTGTTTGGCTGTTTGCACGTAAGCTGCCCGCCATGCCGCACACCGCTCCTTCACCTCCTCCCCTGCCGCCCCGCCCGCCGCGCGGCACCCTGCGCCTGCCTGCGGTGCGCGACGTGTCGGTCAACGCCCCCTTCACCTGGCTGGCGCTGGGCTGGCGCGACATGTGGCGCTGCGGCCCGTGGAGCCTGTTGCAGGGCCTGGCGCTGGCGCTGTTCGGCGGCCTTTTGCTGTTGCTGGCCAAAGACCGCTTCTGGCTGTTGGCAGGGGCTTTTTCCGGCTTTCTGGTGGTGGCACCCGTGCTGGCCACCAGCCTTTACGCCATGAGCCGCGCGCTGGAGCGCGGCGAACCTGTGGGCCTGGGCACCATCGTCAAGACCTGGACGCGCTGGCAATACTCGCGCTTTGCCGCGCATGGCGGCTACTGGAGCCTGGTGCGCTTCGGCCTGCTGCTTTCGCTCGCGGGCACCGGCTGGGTGCTCACGTCTGCTGCGCTCATCACCCTGCTCGCGCCGCAGCCCGTGCACACACCGGCCGACTTCATTCAGCACGTGGTGCTGGCGCGCGGCGGCTACCTGTTCGAGCTGTGGCTCACCGTTGGCGCGCTCATGGCTGCGCCGCTGTTTGCCTCCAGCGTGGTGAGCATGCCGCTTTTGCTCGACCGCCGCGTGGACGTGCTGCAGGCCGTGCTCACCAGCTGGCAAACCGTGCTGCGCCACCCGGCCACCATGGCGCTGTGGGCCAGCCTGCTGATGGGGCTGACGCTGCTGGGCATGGCCACGCTGCTGCTGGGCCTGGTGCTCATCGTCCCCTGGCTGGGCCATGCCAGCTGGCACGCCTACCGCGCGCTGGTCGACGCCAGCACGCTGCCCGAGCGGCTGCCGCCCGAAGGCACCGCCTGATCCCTGAGCGCCGCCACGCGGTGCTGGAGCATTCGAGATGTTTGGTTTTTCAGAAGAGCAGATCGCCTGGTTTGGCCTCACCGTGGGTGTGGGCGCGTTCATGCTCTACATGGTGTTCATCATCGCCCACCTGGCCTGGGAGTCGAAAGCGGGCAAGTTCGGCACCTTCATCCTGTTTCTGGCGCTGGCCTTCGGCATGCTCGGCTTTCTGGCCAAGAGCGTGATCCAGTGGGTCATCGAAAAATGACAAGACTTACCTCCCATCGCATGTCCCGAAGTTTCACACAACCCTGTGGATAGTTCTGGCATAAGCATCGACTTATCCACAAGCGACGCGCGACAGGCGTTTTTATCCCTTTCCCCTCCCGCACCTCCACGGCGCTTTCCCACAGCCGAAAACACCACGCAAGCCCTTGATTCAAAAAGACAAAACCAGGTTTTCCCCGCTTGTGCAGGCCTTCTACTACTACGACTAATCTTTCATACAAAAAAAGCCAACAGCCATGGAGACAGCGCGCCTGTGCAAAAGCGCCCTCTCAGGCTCCGGCCCTGCGCCGCAGCACACCGCAACGGCAAGCAAAGCCCGGCCCGCTGGTAAGATCGCTCCGCCTTTCCCCTTCCGACCGCTGTGAACGCCGGTCGCTTTTCCCCCTCACGTCGCCGTCGTCCGCGCCCATGTCCGTCGCCCTTGCCGGCCGCAGCCCCTCCAGTTTCGAAATCAAAAGCGCCAGCTGGCCCCTGCTGGCACTGCGCCTGAAATCCGCCGACCTGGACACCCTCGCTGCCGAGCTGTCGGCCCAATACGGCGACAAACCCGGTTTTTTCGAAGACGACGCGCTGGTGATCGACCTTTCGGCGCTGCCCGCGTCCGAGGCACCTCCCCCTCCCATCGACTTTTCGCAGTTGCTCACCCTGCTGCGCACACACCGCCTGCGCCCGCTGGCCGTGCGCGGTGGCCACGCCAGCCACATGGAGGCGGCGCTGCACGCCGGTCTGCTGGCCGCGCCCGATGCATGCGTGCAGGCCCCGGCCTCAACCCCGGCTGCTGCCCCCGAACCCGCGCCCGACGTGCCCGAGCCCGGCGCGCTGGTCATCGACCGCCCCCTGCGCTCCGGCCAGCAGGCCTATGCGCGCGGGCGCGACCTGGTGGTCATGGCCATGGTCAATGCCGGGGCCGAAGTCATCGCCGACGGCCACATCCACGTCTATGCCCCGCTGCGTGGCCGCGCCATTGCCGGTGCGCGCGGCTGGCCGGGCGCGCGCATCTTCGCGCGCGACATGCGGCCCGAGCTGGTGTCCATCGCCGGCGTGTACCGCGCCAGCGACGAGCCCCTGCCCGAGCCGGTCTGGGGCCGGCCCGCCAGCGTGCGCCTGTCCAGCACCGAGGCAGGCGACAAGCTCTTTTTCGAACCCGTGGCGGACTGAAAAGCGCCGCTCCCATCGCCTTCAACCCTGACAACGCACGACCCCGAGGTGCATTCAACATGAGCAAGATCATCGTCGTGACTTCCGGCAAAGGTGGCGTGGGCAAGACCACCACCAGCGCCGCTTTTTCCTCCGGCCTGGCCCTGAAGGGCCACAAGACCGCCGTGATCGACTTCGACGTCGGCCTGCGCAACCTCGACCTCATCATGGGCTGCGAGCGCCGCGTGGTGTACGACCTCATCAACGTCATCCAGGGCGAGGCCAATCTCACCCAGGCCCTCATCAAGGACAAGCAGTGTGAAAACCTCTTCGTGCTGGCCGCCAGCCAGACGCGCGACAAGGACGCGCTCAAGCAAGAGGGCGTGAAGAAAGTGCTGGACGAGCTGGCCGAGATGGGCTTCGAGTACATCGTCTGCGACTCTCCCGCCGGCATCGAGACCGGTGCGCTGCTGGCCATGCACTACGCCGACGAGGCGCTGGTGGTGACCAACCCCGAAGTCAGCAGCGTGCGCGACTCCGACCGCATCCTCGGCATGCTGGGCAGCAAGACGCAGCGCGCCATCGAAGGCAAGGAGCCGGTGAAAGAGCACCTGCTCATCACCCGCTACAACCCCGACCGCGTGGCCGACGGCCAGATGCTCAGCCTGCAGGACATTCAGGACATCCTGCGCATCCCGCTCATCGGCGTCATCCCCGAAAGCGAGGCCGTGCTGCAAGCCAGCAACCAGGGCCTTCCCGCCGTGCACCTGACGGGCACCGACGTGGCCGGTGCCTACACCGACGTGGTCGAGCGCTTCCTGGGCGACACCGACAAACCCCTGCGCTTCATCGAGGCTGAAAAGCCCGGCTTCTTCAAGCGCCTGTTCGGAGGCAAGTAAGGCCCATGTCTTTCCTCAGCTTTTTCCTCGGCGAGAAGAAAAAGACCGCCAGCGTCGCCAAGGAACGCCTGCAAATCATCCTGGCGCACGAGCGCGCGGGCCGCAACACCGAGGCCGACTACCTGCCGGCGCTGCAGCGCGACCTGATTGCCGTCATCAGCAAGTACGTCAAGATCAACCCCGACGACATCAAGGTGCAGCTTGAAAAGCAGGACGACCTTGAGGTGCTGGAAGTCAAGATCGAGCTGCCGGAAAAATCCACCCCTTGAGTCGCCTTTGGCGCCTTCCCCCTGGAAGGGGGACAACGCTGCTGGCCGGGGGACCCCGGCCACTGCGTTCTGGCGTGGCCTGCTCCGCGGCCCTTTCGGAAGGGCTTGCTGCGCAGCCTTTCCTGTCTTGAAAAACGGCGTCGGCAGCTTCTTTTTTAGTAGCAAACTAGAATCGCTGCCATGTGCCGTCCTGCCTTTGCTTGCCCATGAACACCGCGCCGCGCCCGCGTGTGCTGGTGGTGGAAGACGAGCCAGGCATTGCCGACACGATTGCCTACGCGCTCTCGACCGACGGTTTCGAGCCGCGCTGCGTGGCCACCGGCGCCGACGCGCTGGCGCACTTTGCGGCCGCGCCACCGGTGCTGGCCATCCTCGACGTGGGCCTGCCCGACATGAACGGCTTCGAGCTGTTTCGCCACCTGCAAGCCCTGCCCGGTGGCGCGGCCACGCCCATGCTGTTTCTCACCGCGCGCAGCAGCGAGATCGACCGCGTGGTGGGGCTGGAGCTGGGTGCCGACGACTACGTGGCCAAGCCCTTTTCCCCGCGCGAGCTGGTGGCGCGCGTGCGCACCATCCTGCGCCGCAGCGCGCGCGCCGGCGCGGCGGACGAGCTGCCCGCCGCCGCACCTGCCGATACCCCGCCCGCTGCCGCGCAGGCTGCGCCCTATGCGGTCTTGCGCCACGGCTTTCTCGAATGCGACACCGAGCGCCGCCAGATGCGCTACCACGGCCAGGCGCTTGAACTCTCGCGCTACGAATTCGGCCTGCTCGCCACCCTCATGCAGCGCCCGGGCCGCGTCTTCACGCGCGACGAGCTGCTGGAGCGCGTGTGGGACGACCCCGGCGAGAGCTTTGACCGCACCGTCGACGCCCACGTCAAGACCGTGCGCGCCAAGCTGCGCGCCGTGCGCGAAGACGACGACCCCATCCGCACCCTGAGAGGCGTCGGCTATGCGCTTCGGGACTGAGGGCGCATCGGTTTCTCGCCACACATGTCCCGCCGCACCCGCATCATCCTCGCGCTGATCGCCATCTACGCCATCGGCATGGGGGCGCTGCTGTTTCACCTGCTGGCCGACATCGACCCGCGCTACCGCGAATCCGCCGAAGACGGCCTGATCGAAACCACGCAGCTGCTGGCCACCGTGATCGAGCAGGAGGTGGAACACGGCGCATTGCCCACCGACCGCATCGGCGGGCTGTTTCGCGACCTGTATGCGCGCCGCTTTTCCGCCCAGATCTACAACCTGCACAAAACCCGCGTGGAGCTGCGCGCCTACGTCACCAACCGCTACGGCCAGGTGGTCTACGACTCCACCGGGCGCGACCTGGGGCAGGACTACGCCCACTGGCGCGACGTGCGCCAGAGCCTGCGCGGCGAATACGGCGCACGCACCACGCGCGACGTGCCCGGCGACGCGCGCAGCAGCGTCATGTACGTCGGCGCGCCCATCCGCTGGCAGGGCGAGATCGTCGGCGTCGTCACCCTCGGCAAGCCCGTGCAGAGCTTCGGCCAATTCGTCTCCGACGCGCGGCGCAACATCGTCTACGTGGGCCTGGTCTCGGGCGCATCGGCGCTGGCGCTGGCGCTGCTGCTGTCGTTCTGGCTCATGCGCCCGTTGGGCATCACCAGCGACCTGCTCGCCGCGCTCGGCACCGCCTGGGCGCGCGACGCGCAAGGCCGCCGCAGCTTCAGCCCCCGCCGCGCCTGGCGGGCGCTGCGCGCGCAGCTGCGTGCCGCCGGGCATGAAGTGCGCGACGCCATCGCCGGGCGCAACTACGTGCACGACTACGTGGGCCAGCTCACCCACGAACTCAAAAGCCCCATCAGCGCCGTGCGCGGCGCCGCCGAGCTGCTGCAAGAGCCGGGCATGCCGCCCGAGCAGGCCGCGCGCTTTGCCACCAACATCGCGCGCGAAACCCACCGCATGCAGGAGGTGGTCGAGCGCATGCTGGAACTCACCGCGCTGGAAAGCCGCCGCATGCTGCAAAACCAGCAGCCCGTGCCGCTGGCGCCCATGCTGCAGGAGCTGGCCGCCAGCGCCCGCGCGCGCGCCCCGCGCCTGGCCATCGACGTGCAAGTGCGCGAGCCGCTGAGCGCAGAAGGCGACGCCTTCCTGCTGCGCCGCGCCGTGGGCAACCTGCTTGACAACGCCATCGAGTTTTCAGCGCCCGCCGACCCGGCGGAAGACGGCGGCACCGACATCGTGCTCACCCTCGCGCGCGACGGGCGCATGGCCTGCATCACCGTGCGCGACCATGGCCCCGGCCTGCCCGCCTATGCCGAAGGCCGCGCATTCGACAAATTCTTCTCGCTCGCGCGCCCCGGCTCGCACAAGAAAAGCACGGGCCTGGGCCTGGCCTTCGTGCGCGAAATCGCCACCCTGCACCAGGGCAGCGTCACCCTGGCCAACGCCCGCAGCACCAACACCGCCCGCCGCGAGCCGGGCTTTGCCCCCGCCCGCGCCGACAGCGGGGCCATCGCCACGCTGCGTTTGCCCGCGATGAACGCGTCGCCCTGAATCGCCTGCATGCGGGCCTGGGTGGATGAACAGGGCCAGCCAATGAAATAAATAATAGCTGCTTGCGTAAGTTATGTATTGTTTTCAATGTATTTAATTTTGAAAACAATACAGAACGTACGCAAGCAGCTCCTCTTTTTATATGTTCCAGCGAGGCCAACATGGCAACCGTAGGGTGGGTGCTTGCACCCACGTTGTGCGCTCAAAACTCAACGCTCAACGCCGGGTGCGTCCGTGTCCGGCTCTCGTGCGCCGATTTGCTCGACCTGCGGGTCGTCCCAGGTGCCGGTGATGTGGAACTCGCGCGTGGCGGCCTTGGCCAGCGGCTTTTGCAGCACGAGTTGCGCGATGAAGGCGCTGATGCCGATGGCGGGGTTGATGGCGGTGGCCACCAGGGCGGCGGTGCCGGCGTCGATCTGGGGCACCACCAGCACGCGCAGGTTCTGTGTTTCGCGGCCCAGGTCGGCGTTGCCGTCCATCAGCACGGTGGCGCTGGCGCCTTTCATTTGCAGGTTGTGCGAGCTGGCTTCGCCCTGCGCCAGGCGCACGTCGCCGCGAATGAAGTCGAAGGCGAAGCCGGTGGCGAACAGGTCGCGAAAGTCCAGCGACAGCCGGCGCGGCAGCGCCTGCAGGCTGAGCACGCCCAGCAGCTTGGCCATGCCGGGGTCGACCTTGAGAAACTGGCCCTGCCCCATCTCCAGGTGCAGTTGTCCGCCCATGCTGGCGTAGTGCGGCGAAAAGGGCGCGCCTGCCCAGGCCAGGCGGCCATGCAGATGGCCTTCGCCGTGGGAGAGCACGCCGGGCATGTCAACGCGCGCCAGCAGCGCGCCCGCGTCGCGCACGTCGAGCGTGAAGTCCAGCTCGGTGCGGCGCGCATCGCTCGCTTGATCGCCTGCCTGGGCGCCGGGCGTGGCCCACTGGCCGTGGGCGCTGAGCGTGGCCTCGGGCATGTGCAGCCCCAGCTGGGTGAGCTGCCAGGTGCGCATGCGCGTGCCGGGGTTCCGGGCGCTGGCCGCGTCGCGGTTGACGGCCTGCACCCGCAGCTCGCCCAGGCGCATGCCGCGCAGCTCGAAGTGCTGCACCACCACGTCGAGCGAGGGGATGCGCGTGTGCGGCTCGGCCAGCGAGGGCGGGTCGTCTGCCCCCCGGCTGGCGGGGATGGACAGGCGATCGAGGCGCGCACGCAAGTGACCCGCGCCGCTGGCACCGCCTTCGCTGTATTCGAGCTGGCCGGCCAGCTCTTGCGCCTGCACGTCGGCGCGCCAGGTGCGGCCTGCGCGCGTGCCGCTGGCGCTCACGGCGTGCAGCGTGCGCTCGTCCCACAGCAGCTCGTCCACTTTCAAGGTCCACGCGGTGGGCACGTAGCCGCTTTCGGCGGCTGCGCCGGGCGCGGCATCGGTGGGCGGGCCGAAGACGCGGGTGAGCGCGCCTTCCCATGCCTCGACCGACACGCGCGGCAGTTGCACGCGCGCGGCCACGCCGCTGGCGGGCAGTGGCAGCGCACGCGCGTTGGCCGCGCCGATGTTCATCGCGCCCCGCACCACGCGCGCGGGGCTGGCGCGGGTGTCGCGCTCGTATTCCAGCGCCAGCAGATCGGCCACGCGCAGGCGCAGGCGGTCGCGTGCAGGTGTGCCTGCGCGGCTGGGCAAGTCCTGGCTTTCATAGCGCAGCGGCCAGCTGGCGTCGGCGGGCTTGTTCAGCGGCTCGGGCAGGTCGAAGGCCATGCCGTGCAGATCGCTGGTGACCACCACCTGCGGCGCGCCTGCACCAAAGCCCAGCATGGCCTCGTAAGCCGCGCTGCCGCTGGCTTGCCGCGCCAGGGCGGGCAGCGGTGCCCAGTCGTGCATCTCGCGCAGGGCTTCGGCGGTGGCGGTGCCGCGCACTTGCACCTGCACGGCGGGGGCCCCTGCGGCGCGCGCTTCGGCGCTGGGCGTGCCGCCGCTCACGCGCGCGTGCCCGCCCAGCAGCTGCGCCTGCACCTCGTGCAGCGTGAAGCCGGTGTCTGAAAAATGCAGCTCGCCTTGCGCCTGCGTGAGCAAAGGCGCATCGGGCGTGACGCGCAGCGCGTTGCCCGCCAGGGTGATCCGGCCTTCGGCCTTGGCGTGCTGAATGTCGTCGATGGGCAGGTCCAGCTTCAGGCGCAGCTGCGCATCGCCCGTGGCGCTGGCGCGGTCGAGCGCGTGCTGGGTGAAGCCGGCCAGGGGCGATGTGCGCACGATGTCCAGCGCGGTGGCCAGCGGGCCGCTGCCGTCGGCACGCAGGCGCACGCGGGTGTGGGCCAGGTCGTCGATGCTGGCCTGCACGCCGGTGAAGCGCCAGCCCGGGTGGCCCTGCACGCGCGCGCTGGCCTTGTTCACGCGCATGCTGGCGTGCTCGAACACCAGCTCGCCCGCCAGCTCGTGCAGCGCGGGCCAGGGCGCTTGCCCTTCGGGTTGCAGGCGGGGCGGCACGTAGTTCAGGGTGGTGCCGCGCACCTGGCCGGCAAAGCGGAACTCGGTGCCCGGCGCGGGGCTGGGCCGCGCCACCTGCCGCAAGTCGCCCTTCACGCGCACGCTGACGTTGTGTGCCTCGCCTTTTTGCACGGCCTCGCGCACGTAGCGCCGCGCGTCGGCGGGCACGCCCAGCGGCAGGTAGCGGTGAATGCGCGCGCCGTTGGCGCGGCTGAAGCTGCCTTGCAAGTCCAGCACGCCGGGAAAGCGCCTGCCCTCGGCATCGGCGTCGATTGCATCAAAGGTGCGCCAGCTGGCCTTGAAGCTGCCGGTGGCATCGGCGTTGGCGAGCGACAGCTCCTCCACTTGCAGCGCCACGCGCTCGCCCTGCACCTGCCAGTTCGCGCGCGCGTTCAGCCGCGTGAGGGGAATGCGCGGCTGCTCGAACACGCCGGGAAAGGTGAGCGCGCCGTCGCGAATGGCCAGCGTGGCCTCGCCCCCCGCCGGGTGGGTCGTCAGCTCGATGGCCGCGCCCTCGATGCCCGGAATGCCTTCCACCGGCTCGCCGCGCGGCCCCGGCGGCGCGGGGCGCGCGCCCACCGACAGCGCCGACACGCGCGCTTGCACGCGCCAGTCGGTGGGCGCGTCCAGCGGCCCGTCCCAGCGCGCGTGCAAGGTCTGCACCCGGCCTTGCACGGGGTGATCCTGCAAGTGCCGGTGCACGGCAGGCGGCAGCGGCAGGCGGCTGGCGATCTTGGCCAGCACGGCCAGGTCAAGCTGGTCGCCGCTCAGCTCGCCGCCGCCCTGGCCGGCACCTGCGTCCGTATCGGGCGACGGCTCGCGCAGGCTCAGCTGCACGTTACCGCCCGGCCAGGCCAGGCCATCGGCATCGACGAATTGCAGCCCCTCGGTGCCCACCGACAGCGCGCCGCCCGCATCGCGCCAGCCCACGCGCCCGGTGAGCGAGGCAAAGGCCAGCGGCTTGAGCGTGGGGCCAAACGCCACCTCCACCGCGCCCAGGGCCAGATCGGCGGTGGCCTCGGTGGGCTGGCCGCGCTGCACGTCGGCCCACAGGCGCAGCGCGCCGCTGCCGCGCCGCAGGTCCACGCCCCACTCGGTCTTCAGGTCCACGTACTGCCGCAGGCGCGACACGTCCACGCGCCCGAAGTCGGCATACACCTGCCCGTCCCACTCCTGCCAATAGCCCGCGTGGCGCGAGAACACCGGCTGGCGAAACTGCCCCACCAGCGTGAAGCGCTCGCCCCAGGCCACGTCGGGCGTGGCGTCCACGCGCATCTGGTGGCGGCGGTGGCCGTTGCGCATGACGATCTGCACCTCGTTCAGCGCCACGGGGGTCACCTCGCGCTGCTCGTCCACCCAGCGCACGCGCCCGCCCAGCACCAGAAATTCGGGCTGCGAGAAAAACCAGTCGGCCGCGCCCGTGTCGCCCGAGGCGTCGCCGGACAGGTCCAGCCCACCCATCAGCAAGCGGCCCTCGGCGGTGCGGCGCAGCTCCAGCTCGGGCTGCTCGATCACCAGCTGCTCCAGCGCGCCGCGCGCCAGCGACCACACCGAGAACGCCGCCAGCACGCGCGGCACGCGCAAGCCGGGGCGGCCCGTGGGGTCGTGCACCTGCACGTCGTGCAGCGACACCGAGGGCACCAGCCCGTTCGACTCGGCGCGCAGCGCGCCAATGGTCACCGGCGTGGCCAGCACGCGCGAGGCCAGCGCCTCAAGCCGGGGCCGGAAGTCGTCGATTCGCGGCACAATGACCCAGTGCAGGGCGAGTGCCCCCAGCACCAGCAGCACCGCCAGCGTCGCGACGATGCGTGTGAGCCACCGCATCACGGTGGCAGCGGCTTTGAGGGAAGGCTGGAGCAACGGCGTTATCGGCGAAATGAAACGAAGCGAAGCGCCGTGCAAAAAAGACCGCGCCCCCTTGCCCGCAGGCCCGAGCACAGGCCCCGCAAAGCAGTGAAAGAAATTATGACCCGCGCCGAAGCCGATGGTTCTTGCCCCGGCAGTGACTCTTTGTTAACCCCGTCCGGTACCGAGCGCTTTGCCGGCCTGCCCGGCAGCGCCGCGCATTCGCGCCTGGTGCAGCGCCTGCGCCGCCGCTACGCACAAGAGCTGCCGCTGCTGCCCGCCGGCCTGCCCACGCGCGAGCACATGGACGCGTGCCTGGCCGCCCTGCGCGCGCAAGGGCACGACACGGGCGCTGCGCTGCGCATCCTGCGCCAGCTGGTCATGGAGCGGCTGGTGGTGCTCGACTGCGAGCAGGCCGCGCCGCTGGACGACGTGACCCGCGCCGTCACCGAGCTGGCCGAGGTGGCGCTGGACGCCGCCTGCACGCACGCCTTTGCCGAGCTGGACGAGCGCCACGGCGCGCCGCTCGCGGCCAGCGGCGCACGCGCCCACCTGTGGATCATCGGCATGGGCAAGCTGGGCGCGCGCGAGCTGAACGTGTCCAGCGACATCGACCT
>JAUNTQ010000130.1 GCA_030538605.1 Pseudomonadota bacterium | reverse complement strand
GGCTTGTCGTTCGGAATGCCGTGGCACACCACCTGATTGACCGAAGTGCACAGGTGGCCGGGGTAGGGCGGGTAGCCCGGCGGCTGATAGCCGATGGTGGCCGAGCGCGTGCCCTGCAAGTCCATGTGGGCCTTGGCCAGCTGGTCGATTTGCAAGGTGGTGATGCCGGGCTGAATGTGCGGGGTGATCGCGTCCAGCACTTCAGATGCCAGGCGGCAGGCGTGGCGCATGCCCGCGATGCCCGCCTCGTCTTTGATGGTGATGCTCATGGGGGCGGATTATCGCCAGCGGCCTGGATAATCGACCACGAATGGATATTTGGTGATGCCCCCTTCCACGCCCAAACCCCACACACCCAGCCACGCGCCCACCGGCGAGGCACCGCGCACGGCAGGCGGAACCCCTGCAAGCAGCGCCTGGCCGCTGGTTTGCCGCAACGGCGTTTGGGTGTTTGACGTGCCTGCTGATGCCCCGCGCGTGACGGCGGAGCAAGTCAAGTCTTTGCTGGACGACGCTCCTTGAAGGTTGATGGAAAACCTCGTTTGCGCTCGGGCAACCTGAGCCGTGAGGCCGAGCACGGGGGGTTGCCGCTGTTTGCCAGCGTGCCGTTTACCGACGAGGTGCTGCAAGCAGGGGTGCACACGGCCTTGGCCACGCATCTGTTCAAGAGCGGCGAGATCACCTCGGCCCGCGCCGCCAAGCTGGCGGGCATGGGCTTGCCGCAGTTTCTGGCCTACCTGAGCGCGCAGGGCGTGGCCGTGGTCGATCACGATCCGGCAGAGTTGGCGCAGGAGTTGGCCAACTTCGATGCCCGCCCATGAGCCGGCCTGTGGTGGTCGCGGACGCGGGGCGGTTGATGGCTTTGGCGGGTTGCGGTGCGCTGCCGGTGCTGGCGGGCGTTTTCGATGCGGTTCCTATCGCCCAGGCGGTGCTGGCCGAAGCCACGGCAGACCGGCTGAGGCACGGCGCCCGACGGATAAGATCACCGGGGCTTTGCGCAAGCCGTGGTCGGAGGCACCGCCTCTGCCCGCAGACGCTTTCACCGCTTTTTCTCTCCGATTGACCTTTTCGTCATGAACCTGCATTTTTTTGAGGGCGGCAACGCCCTGAGCGACTTCCGTGCCCGCCAACTGCTGCCGCGCCTGCAGGCGGTGAACCCGGCGGTGGCGTCGGTTGGGGCGCGTTACGTGCATCTGGCGGGCTTCGATCAAGCGCCCGGCGCAGATGAACTGGATCGGCTGGGCGCGCTGCTGACGTATGGCGAGCCGTTTGTGGCCGTCGGCGAGGCACAGGCCAGTGTGATCGTCGCCCCGCGCCTGGGCACCGTGTCGCCGTGGGCATCCAAAGCGACAGACATTGCGCGCAACTGCGGCATTGCGTTGCATCGTGTCGAGCGCCTGGTTGAATACCAAATCGGCCTTCAGCGCAAGATGATCGGACGCCACCAGCTATCAAAAGATGATTTGACGGCCATCGCCGCGCTGCTGCACGACCGCATGACCGAAAGCGTGCTGGCGAGCCGGGACGATGCGCGCGCACTGTTCACCGAGCTGCATCCTGAGCCGCTGGCGCACGTTGATGTGCTGGCCGGTGGCCGCGCCGCGCTGGCGCAGGCCAACGCCGACTGGGGGCTGGCGCTGGCCCATGATGAGATCGACTACTTGATGGACGCCTTCGCGAAGCTGGGCCGCAACCCGACCGACGTGGAGCTGATGATGTTCGCGCAGGCCAACAGCGAGCATTGCCGGCACAAGATCTTCAACGCGCAGTTCACCATCGACGGCGCGCCGCAGGGCAAAAGCCTGTTCGGCATGATCCGCCACACCGAGCAGCAAAACCCGCAGCACACGGTGGTCGCCTACAGCGACAACGCGGCGGTGATGGAAGGCGGCGCGGTCGAGGTTTTTCAAGCCAAATCGGCCCCTGGCGCAGACGGGGAAAGCGCAAGAAGCTATCAAAAAGATACTTCCACGCGCCATGTGCTGATGAAGGTGGAAACGCACAACCACCCCACGGCCATCAGCCCCTTTCCCGGTGCCAGCACCGGTGCGGGCGGCGAGATTCGCGACGAAGGTGCCACGGGGCGGGGCGCGCGGCCGAAGGCGGGGCTGACGGGCTTCACCGTCAGCAAGCTGTGGGACAGCGAAGTGGGCAAGCCCGAGCACATGGCCAGCCCGCTGCAAATCATGACCGAGGGGCCGCTGGGCGGCGCGGCGTTCAACAACGAGTTCGGGCGGCCCAATCTGGCGGGCTATTTCCGCGAATACGAGTTGCAAGCCGGTGGCGTGCAGCGTGGCTACCACAAGCCGATCATGATCGCGGGCGGCATTGGCAGCATTGATGCGCAGCTGACGCACAAGATCGAATTTCCGGCGGGCAGCCTGCTGATTCAACTGGGCGGCCCTGGCATGCGCATCGGCATGGGCGGCGGCGCGGCAAGCTCGCTCGCCAGCGGGGCCAATGCGGCGCACCTGGACTTCGATTCGGTGCAACGCGGCAACCCGGAGATCGAGCGGCGCGCGCAAGAAGTCATCACGCAATGCCAGGCGCTGGGTGATGCGAATCCGATCCTGGCCATTCACGACGTGGGCGCGGGCGGTTTGTCCAACGCCTTTCCTGAGCTGACCAACGACGCGGGCCGCGGCGCGCACTTTGATCTGCGTGCCGTGCCGCTGGAAGAAAGCGGCCTGGCGCCCAAGGAAATCTGGTGCAACGAAAGCCAGGAGCGCTACGTGATGGCGATCGCGCCCGAGTCGCTGGCGCAGTTCGAGGCGCTGTGCGCGCGCGAGCGGTGCCCGTTTGCGGTGGTGGGGGTGGCGACGGACGAGCGGCAGTTGCTTGTGGGCGATGTGGATTTGCCCCTTCCCCCGCTGGGGGAAGGTGGGGATGGGGGCCGCCCCGCTCAAGACACACGCGGGCTGCCCCCACCCCAACCCTCCCCCAGCGGGGGAGGGAGCCAGGCGGTTGACATGCCCATGGACGTGCTGCTTGGCAAGCCGCCCAAAATGCACCGCGACGTGACCACGCTGGCGCGCGCATTCAAGCCGCTCAACCTTGACGGCGTGACGCTGCAAGACGCCGTCATCAAGGTGCTGAGCCACCCCACCGTGGCTAGCAAGCGCTTTCTCATCACCATTGGCGACCGCACCGTGGGCGGCCTGACGCACCGCGACCAGATGGTGGGGCCGTGGCAGATTCCGGTGGCCGACTGCGCGGTGACGCTGGCCGACTTCAAGGGCTTCGCGGGCGAGGCCATGAGCATGGGCGAGCGCACGCCGCTGGCTGCACTGGATGCTCCCGCATCGGGCCGCATGGCCGTGGCCGAGGCCATCACCAACCTGCTGGCCGCACCCATCGAGCTGCCGCGCGTCAAGCTCTCGGCCAACTGGATGGCCGCCTGCGGCGAACCGGGCGAGGACGCGGCGCTGTACGCCACCGTGCAGGCTGTCGGCATGGAACTGTGCCCGGCGCTGGGCGTGTCGATTCCGGTCGGCAAAGACAGCCTGTCGATGCGCACGCAGTGGCAGGACGCGCAAGGCGCGGCAAACAAAGTTGTCTCGCCCGTCAGCCTCATCGTCAGCGCCTTTGCCAGCGTGGCCGATGTGCGCGGCACGCTCACCCCGCAGCTCGACCGCGAGCAAGACACCACGCTGCTGCTGGTCGATCTGGGCCGTGGCCGCCACCGCCTGGCGGGCAGCGTGCTGGCGCAGGCGCTGGGCCAAAGCGGCTGCCCCGACAAGGACGGCGTGCCCGATCTGGACGATGCGCAAGACCTGAAGGCGCTGGTCGCCGCCGTCAACCAGTTGCGTGCCGAAGGCAAGCTGCTCGCCTACCACGACCGCAGCGATGGCGGCCTGCTGGCCGCTGCCGCCGAAATGGCCTTTGCCGGTCAGGTGGGCGTGGCGCTGAACGTGGACATGCTGGTGACCGAAGGCGACGGCATCAGCGACAGCCGCATGGAAACCGGCGACGCCAAGAACTGGGCGCAGCAAATCAGCGCGCGGCGCGAAGAGCTGACGCTGAAAAGCCTGTTTGCCGAAGAGCTGGGCGTGCTGCTGCAAGTGCGCACCCATGAACGCAACGCCGTCATGCAAACGCTGCGCGCGCACGGCCTGAGCAAGCACAGCCACTTCGTCGGCAAGACGCGCCCAGCCGCCTCCACCATCGACAAAGGCAAGGGCAGCCTGAGCATCTGGCGCGACGCCAGGGAAATCTTCAGCGCCTCTTTGCACGACCTGCAACAGGTGTGGGACAGCGTGAGCTGGAAGATTGCCCGCGAACGCGACAACCCCGCTTGCGCCGATGCCGAACACGCGGCGGCGGGCGATCCCAATGACCCGGGGCTGAGCGTGCATCTGACCTTCGATCCGGCAGCGGACTTGCTCCTTCCCCCTCTGGGGGAAGGCAGGGATGGGGGCCGCCCCGCTCAAGACACACGCGGGCTGCCCCCACCCCAACCCTCCCCCAGCGGGGGCGGGAGCCAAGCCACGCTCAACGCCCAACGCGGGGCGCCCAACCTCTCAAGCGCCAGACCCAAAGTCGCCATCCTGCGCGAGCAGGGCGTCAACTCGCACGTCGAGATGGCCTATGCCTTCACCGAAGCGGGCTTCGAGGCTTTCGACGTGCACATGACTGACCTGCAAACGGGCCGCGCCAGGCTGCAAGACTTCAAGGGTCTGGTCGCCTGCGGCGGCTTCAGCTATGGCGACACGCTGGGCGCGGGCGTGGGCTGGGCGCGCTCCATCACCTTCAACCCGGCGCTGTCGGACCAGTTCCAGCAGTTCTTTGCGCGCCCCGACACCTTCGGCCTGGGCGTTTGCAACGGCTGCCAGATGTTTGCCGAGCTGGCCGACATCATTCCGGGTGCCGAGGCCTGGCCGCGCTTCACCACCAACGTCAGCGAGCGTTTTGAAGCGCGCCTGTCGCTGGTCGAAGTGCTGGATTCGCCCAGCCTGTTCTTCACCGGCATGGCCGGCAGCCGCGTGCCCATTGCCGTGGCGCATGGCGAAGGCTTTGCCAACTTCAGCCAGCGCGGCGATGCGGCCACGGCCATCGCCGCCATGCGCTACGTGGACCACCACGGCGCGGCCACCGAAAGCTACCCCTTCAACCCCAACGGCAGCCCCGGCGGCCTGACGGCGGTGACCACGGCGGATGGCCGCTTCACGGCCATGATGCCGCACCCCGAGCGCGTGTTCCGCAACATCCAGATGAGCTACACCCCGCTGCCCAAGAGCGACTTCAGCCCCTGGATGCAGATCTGGCGCAATGCACGGCGCTGGGTGGGGTGAGGCTGGCGTTTCGCGCAAGGGGCTATTGAGTTGCGCCTTTGAAGGCTATACATTGATATTTGTATATCTTTCAAGGGGCACCACATGCAAGTTTCCCGTTGGGGCAACAGCCTTGCCATCCGCATTCCCGCGTCGGTGGTCGATGCCTTGTCGCTGCAAGAAGGTGACGACATCGAGGTGCGCGTGCCGCAGCCGCGCGTGTTCGAGATCGTGCGCCAGCCCGGCGCTGAAGAATGGCTGGCGCGCATTCGGCACTTGCGGGGCCAACTGCCGCCCGACTTCCGGTTTGATCGTGAAGATGCCCATGGGCGATAAGGCCTTTGCCGACAGCAACGTGCTGCTCTATCTGCTGTCTGCCTATGCCGCCAAGGCTGACCGGGCTGAAGCCGTGCTGGCCGCGCGCCCGGTCATCAGCGTGCAGGTGCTGAACGAAGTCACCCACGTCTGCCGGCGCAAGCTGAGGTTGCCCTGGCAGGCCATCGACGAGTTGCTGACCAGCGTTCGCGCCCTGTGCGAGGTCGTGCCGCTGACCGAAGCCACCCATGACCGCGCCCGCCAACTGGCCGAGCGCTACCAACTGTCGTTTTACGACGCCGCCATCGCCGCCGCTGCGCTGCTGGCGGGCTGCACGCGGCTGTGCAGCGAGGATTTTCAGCACGGCCTGCTGATGGACGGCAGCTTGCGCGTGCACAACCCGTTCATGCCTGCCTGAGCGGTGTCAGGCGGGCGGCGCGATCAGCGATCAGCGATCAGCGCGCAGCGGGCGCTTCTTCTTCGTCGTCGCCCTCGAAATCGTCGTCCTCGTCATCGTCATCGTCCATGGCCCATGCGATGGGCTGCTCGCTCAGCTCTTCGATCAGCGTGGCGCGGAACTGCGCGAGGTTGCGTGCCATGTCTTCGGGGGCGAGCGGCTCGTCGGTGTCGGCGTGCAGCAGCACGTCGGGCTGCTCGCTCAGGATGGCGTCGATCCAGCGGTCGGCCAGGTCGGCGGCCAGCAGGGTTTGGGCGGTGGTTTCCATGGCTTGCGTCCTTTTGGGCAGTGGTAAACGGCCCCATGCTGCCGCTCGGGTTCGACAGCGGTGTGACAGCCCGCCCCGGCACGCGGCTGCAGGACAATCGCCCGATGCCTGAACGCCACCTGCCCATCCTTCGTTTGTCTGCGTCCATCTGCACGGTCTGGCGCTTGGCCTGATGTGGAGTTGGTACGCCCTGCCCGAAGGCGCGCTGCTGCTGGCCTGCGCGCCTGCGCTGGCGCTGGCCATCGACCGCCTGCTGGGCGAGCCGCCCGCGCGCTGGCACCCGGTGGTGTGGATGGGCAAGTGGCTGGCCTGGGCAGGCGCGCGGCTGGCCCCGCGTGTGGATGCGCCGCGCGTGCTGAGCGACGCCCGGGTGTTCTGGGGCGCGGCGCTGTCGTGGTGCGGGGCGGCGGCAGCGGTTTTTGCGCTGGCCTGGCTGTTTCAGGACTGGGTGCTCACGCAGCCCATGTGGCTGGCGGCGCTGGCGGTGGGGCTGTTCCTGAAGCCCTTGCTGGCCTGGGCCATGCTGCACGACGAGGTGCTGGCGGTTGAGCGCGCGCTGGGCGAGTCGCTGGGTGCGGGCCGCGCGCAGCTGGCGCGCCTGGTCAGCCGCGATGTGTCGGCGCTGTCGGTGCACGAGGTGCGCGAGAGCGCCATTGAAAGCCTGGCTGAAAACCTCAACGACTCTCTGGTCGCGCCGCTGTTCTGGTTTGCGCTGCTGGGCCTGCCGGGCGCGGCGCTGTTTCGCTTTGCCAACACGGCGGACGCCATGTGGGGCTACC
>JAUNTQ010000129.1 GCA_030538605.1 Pseudomonadota bacterium | reverse complement strand
GCCAAGGCGCGCAAACCAACGAAGCCGAAGGCTGGGTGCAGCACCTGAACACGCAGGCCCTGCAAACGCAGCTCACTGCCTACCAGAACCGGCTGAGCTAACGCGATTGCCCTGGGCTGGGTCAGGCGGAGCTTGATTTAAATAGCTGCTTGCGCAAGCTAAAAAGCGATTTCAGATGGATAAGCATTTGAAATCGCCTTTTTACAAACGCAAGCAGCTCATGTTTTCAATCAATGCGAGAACCGCCCACCGGAGACGATGGACGTGTCCACAAAGCGCAGCCCCGTCCGGTTGTCGGCGGCGTAGCCCACCTCCAGCCCGCCCAGATCGAAGGCGTTCATGCCGTTCAGCGCGGTGACGATGCGCTCGCGCGTGGGCTTGGGGCCGGCGCGGCGCAGCGCCTCCACCAGCACCTTGGCGCCGGCAAAGCCTTCCATCATCTGCGGCGTCATCTCCAGGCCCTTGGCCTTGGCCAGCGCCGCAGCCTCGCGGTTGATGGGGTAGCGCATGGTGCGTACGTCGGGAAACACCTGCGTGACGATCACGCCGCTGGCGTGATCGCCCAGCTGCCGGATGAAGCCGCCCGAGGCGTTGTTCGACACCGTGACGATCTGCGCCGCCGAGCCGGCCTGCCGCAGCGCCTTCACGCCCTCGCTCACCACCGTGCTGGAGCCGATCCAGAACACCGCTTGCGCCTTCGACTGCACGAGCTGCCGCACGATGGCGGCGTAGTCGGGCTTGAGGCGATCGGCCTTGATGACGGCGACCGGCTTGAGGCCGGTCTTGGCAAAGCCCTTCGTCGCCCCGGCCAGGCAGTCCTCGCCGAAGGCGTCGTCCACGTGCACCACGGCGATGCGCTGGAGCGTGAGGTTGTGCAGGTATTCCACCGCGCGCTCGGTCTCCAGCTGGTAGGTCGAGCGCACGTTGAACACATGGGGGTTCGCCGGCGCGTGCAGCAGCATGGCGCCGGTGGACGGCGCGATGAGCGCCACGCGGTGCCGCGCCAGGTGCGGCAGGATGGCCTGCGTGTGCGGCGTGGCCCGGCTCATGAACAGGGCCACCACGTTTTCCTTTTCGATCAGCGCACGCGCGTTTTCGCCCGCCTGCTTCGGGTCGAATTTGTCGTCCAGCGTGATGACACGCACCGTCTCGCCATGCACCCCGCCGCGTGCGTTCACCTCGTCCAGATACAGGCGCGCGCCCGCCAGGGTTTCGCCCACGCTGGCGGCCACGGGGCCGGTGACGGCCGTGGTCTGCCCAATGAGAATGTCGGCCTGCGCCGTGCCTGCGGCCAGCCAGGGCGCCAGCAAGGCTGCCGCCAGCGCGGCGCGCAAGCGGCGAGAAAGAGAAGGGTGAGAGGTCATGACACTACAAGAGTTAAAAAATGAATAGTAAATACTACATGTGAAAACCCTTATATGCGCATGAAGGCTGGATGACCGTTCGGTGACGCAGCGCGCTGCACGGCCACGCGCGCCGCTGCGGATAATTCGGCCCATGAACGACAAACAGCGCATCGTGGTGGGCCTGTCGGGCGGGGTGGATTCGGCCGTCACCGCCTGGCTGCTCAAGCAGGCCGGGCATGAGGTGGTGGGCATCTTCATGAAGAACTGGGAGGACGACGACGACAGCGAATACTGCGCGTCCAACCAGGACTTCATCGACGCCGCCGCCGTGGCCGACGTGATCGGCATCGAGATCGAGCACGTCAACTTCGCCGCCGATTACAAAGACCGCGTGTTCAGCGAGTTCCTGCGCGAATACCAGGCGGGCCGCACGCCCAACCCCGACGTGCTGTGCAACGCCGAGATCAAGTTCAAGGCGTTTTTAGACCATGCTTTTGCGCTGGGCGCAGAGAAGATCGCCACCGGCCACTACGCCCGCGTGCGCCACAACGCCGCCACGCAGCGGCACGAGCTGCTCAAGGGGCTCGACCCCACCAAGGACCAGAGCTACTTTCTGCACCGCCTCACGCAGGCGCAGCTGGCGCGCACGCTGTTTCCCGTGGGCGAGCTGCACAAGCGCGAGGTGCGCCGCATCGCCGCCGAAATCGGCCTGCCCAACGCGAAGAAGAAAGACTCCACCGGCATCTGTTTCATCGGCGAGCGGCCCTTTCGCGAATTTCTCAGCCGCTACCTGCAAACGAAACCGGGCCCCATCAAGGACGAGCGTGGACGCACGATTGGCGAGCACATGGGCCTGTCCTTCTACACGCTCGGCCAGCGGCAGGGCTTAGGGATAGGCGGGGTGAAGGCCAAAGGTGCAGCACGCGGCGGCGGCGACCATGCGCCCTGGTTCGTCGCCCGCAAGGACATGGCCACCCACACGCTCTACGCCGTGCAAGGCCACGACCACCCGTGGCTGCTGTCGCACGAGCTGGTGTTCGACGACGCGGCGTGGACGGCGGGCGACGCGCCCACCGCCGGCCACTATGCCGGCAAGACCCGCTACCGCCAGCAGGACGCGGCCTGCACGCTGGCCGCAGGCGATGCGCCCGGCAGCTTCCGCCTGCACTTTGCCGAACCGCAATGGGCCGTCACCCCCGGCCAAAGCGCCGTGCTGTACGACGGCGAGGTGTGCCTGGGCGGCGGGGTGATTGGGGCGGCAACGCACGTTGAGCGTTGAGCTGAGTAGGGTGGGTGCTTGCACCCACGCGCGCAACGCATCCGACCAACGGTTAAGCGCGGGTGCAAGCACCCACCCTACGGCTTCACGCCGAACGCCCAACCCCCAAGTCTGCTTCTAAACACCTCGCAAATCATTCCGCCAAGGAATAAAGACCCCGCCATCGTCTAGGTGAATACCCTTGATGGCGGGCAGCGCGGGCGTGCGTAAGCCCTTGGTCAGCGCTGGCGCATGCAATGCCGTCGGGTTCACACATTGCGAGGAGACCATTTCCATGACCGACCCGATCGTCGAGCGCGTGCAGCGCAATCCCAAGTACCAGCAGCTCAAGTCCACCCGAAACAGGTTCGGCTGGACGCTGACCATCATGATGCTGGTGGTCTATTACGGCTACATCGCCCTGATCGCCTTTGACAAGGCCTTTCTCGCCAAACCTCTGGGCAGCGGCGTGACCACGCTGGGCGTGCCCATTGGCATGGGCGTGATCATTTTCACCATCATCATCACCGGCATCTACGTGCGGCGCGCCAATGGCGAGTTCGACGAGAAAACCCGCGAAATCCTGAAGGACGCCACCCAATGAAGCGCAGCACCTTTTTCACTGCCGCCGCGCTGCTGGCGCTGGGGGCCACGGGCGCAGCCCATGCCGCAGGCGAAGTCGGTGCGATGGCCAAGCAGGCCACCAACTGGACGGCCATCATCATGTTCAGCGTGTTCGTGGTAGGCACGCTGTGGATCACCAAGTGGGCCGCTGGGCGCACCAAGTCGGCGGCAGACTTCTACACCGCTGGCGGCGGTATCACCGGCTTTCAGAACGGGCTGGCGATTGCGGGCGACTACATGTCGGCGGCCTCGTTTCTGGGCATCTCTGCCGCCGTCATGGCCACCGGCTACGACGGGCTGATCTACTCCATCGGCTTTCTGGTCGGCTGGCCCATCCTCACCTTCCTGCTGGCCGAGCGGCTGCGCAACCTGGGCAAGTTCACCTTTGCCGACGTGGCCGGTTACCGTTTTCAGCAAACGCCGATTCGCGCATTCGCGGCCAGCGGCACGCTGGTGGTGGTGGCCTTCTACCTGATCGCGCAGATGGTGGGCGCGGGCCAGCTCATCAAGCTGCTGTTCGGGCTGGACTACTGGATTGCCGTGGTGCTGGTGGGCGCGCTGATGATGATTTACGTGATGTTCGGCGGCATGACTGCCACCACCTGGGTGCAGATCATCAAGGCGGTGCTGCTGCTGTCGGGCGTCACCTTCATGGGCTTCATGGTGATGGCCAAGTACGGCTTCAGCTTCGAAGCGCTGTTTGCCGACGGCGTGCGCGTGCGCACCGAAATCGCCTCTAACAACCCCGACATCGCCGACCCCGCCGCTGCCGGTCTGTCCATCATGGGGCCAGGCGGCTTCATCAAGGACCCCATCAGCGCCATCAGCTTTGGCATGGCGCTCATGTTCGGCACGCTGGGGCTGCCGCACATCCTGATGCGCTTTTTCACCGTGCCCGACGCCAAGGAGGCGCGCAAGAGCGTGTTCTGGGCCACCACCTGGATTGGCTACTTCTACATGGTGATCTTCATCATCGGCTTTGGCGCCATCACCCTGGTGCTGACGAACCCCGAGTTCGCCGACACCGCCACCGGCACCATCCACGGCGGCGCGGGCACGGCCAACATGGCGGCGGTGCTGGTGGCCAAGGCCGTGGGCGGCAACGTGTTCTACGGCTTCATCTCGGCCGTGGCCTTTGCCACCATCCTGGCCGTGGTGGCGGGCCTCACGCTCTCGGGTGCCTCGGCCGTGTCGCACGACCTGTACGCCACCGTGTTCAAGAAGGGCAAGGCCGACAGCGCCAAGGAGCTGCGCGTGTCGCGCATCACCACGCTCACGCTGGGCATCGTGGCCGTGCTGCTGGGCATCTTGTTCGAGCGGCAGAACATCGCCTTCATGGTGTCGCTGGCCTTTGCCATTGCGGCGTCGGCCAACTTCCCGGTGCTGCTTTTGTCGGTGCTGTGGAAAGACTGCACCACCAAGGGCGCGGTGATCGGCGGCTTCATGGGCCTTGTCTCCTCGGTGGCGCTCACCGTGGTGTCGCCCTCGGTGTGGGAAGCCACGCTGGGCAACCCCAAAGGCTCGGCGCTGTTCCCCTACACCTCGCCTGCGCTGTTCTCCATGGCCATCGGCTTTTTCGGCATCTGGCTGTTCTCGGTGCTGGACAAGAGCAAGAACGCACAGCAAGAGCGCGCGGCCTTCCCCGCGCAGCAGGTGCGCGCCGAAACCGGGCTGGGCGCGTCCAAGGCGTCAAGCCACTGACGCGCACAGCGCCGTCAGCACCAAGGGCCGCTCAGGGAGCGGCCCTTTTTTGTGTGCCAAAGACAGTCAGCCCCATCCCAGCATCCGCCGGCCAGGGAAAGAGCCAACAAACCCAACGCCAATCAAATGGCCGCGGAGCAGGCCATTCAAGGCCACCCGAGCCGGGGTTTCCCCGGCGACCAGTGGCGTCCCCCTGGGGGGAAGGCGGCCAAAGGCCGACTCAGGGGGGTGTCATCCAGCCATGAAGCCAATCACCAGCGCGTTCACCAGGTCAATGAAAAAGCCGCACACCAGCGGCACCACCAGAAACGCCTGCGGCGCGGCGCCGTATTCGCGCGTGACCGCCGTCATGTTGGCCACGGCGGTGGCGGTGGAGCCGAGCGTGATACCGCCAAAGGCCGAGCAGATGACCACCGCCTCGTAGTCGCGCCCCATGCTCGGGAACACGATGAGCGCGGTAAACGCCAGCACCAGCGCAATCTGCACCGTCATCGCCACGGTGATGAAACCCAGCAGCGGTTGCAGCTCCCACAGCTTCAGGCCCATCAGCGCCATGGTGAGAAACAGGCCCAGGCTGATGTCGGAGATGAGCGCCATGCCCGGCTGCATCTGCTCGGGCCGCCACAGCCGCCCGCGCCCGCGCGCAATCGCGTCGCACACCACGCGCAGCCCGATGCCGGCCAGCAGGCAGCCGACGAAGGCGGGCAGCGTCAGGCCCGTGCGGCCGATCAGCCCGCTGACGCCCTGGCCCAGCAGCAGCGCCACATTGAGCCAGAACAGCGCCAGCAGCACGCCCATGTAGTCCAGCGTGGTGGTGCTTTCGTCGCCATGCGGGGTGCCCACCTCCAGCGCGTCATCCGCCGAAGGCAGCACACCGTGGTGGCGCATGAGCCAGCTCGCCATCGGCCCGCCAATGACGCAAGCCGCAATCAGCCCCACCATGTTGGCGGCCAGGCCCAGATCGCTCGCGCCGGTGATGCCCAGCACATCGTCGAAATGCGGCGCCCAGGCCAGCGTGGTGCCCACCCCGCCTGTGAGCGAGATGGAACCCACCATCAGCCCCGCGCGCGCATCCATGCCGAACGGGCTGGCCAGCGCCATGCCCGCCACGTTCTGCAACACCATGAAGCCGCTGGACAGCACCAGCAGCACCACCAGCAGCCGCCCGCCGCTGGCCAGCGCGCGCACATTGGCGTTCAGCCCCAGCGCGGCGAAAAAGTACAGCAGCAGCGTGTCGCGCGCAGCCAGGTCAAAGCTCACCTCGTGCCGCAGGCCGTAATACAGCGCACACACCACCGCCGCGCACAACACCCCGCCCACCACCGGCTCCGGAATGCCGTAGCGCTGAAGCACGTCCACCCGCGCGGTGATGCCCTTGCCGACAAACAGCAGCAAGATGGCCAGGGTGAGGGTGACGAAGCCGCTGACGGCGGTGATTTCGGGCAGGGAGGGCATGGACAAACGCGCAGCACAGACAGCAAGGCCCGAGCATAGCCAGCCACGGTGACGCAAGTGCGTGGAGATTTAAAAAGATAGCTGCTTGCGTTTGATTAGCAATGTTTATCAATCAAATTATCTTGAATTTAATGTAAATTATGCGCAAACAGCTATTGTTTTTTCTTGATCCTCGCAAAGCATAGATTTCGCTGGCGTGAGCAGCCTTCACCCACAGACAGCAAAAAAAGTCTTTGGCTGTTCTTTTTGCGTCTTTCGCGCATCCTTCGCGTCCTCTGCGTTCGGCTGTCCGGCTGTCCGGCTGCCCGACTGTCCAGGCCAGCCAGCGCTTTTCACCCCAATTGCCGCAGCTTGACGAAGGCGAGCGCGGCCATCACCGCGTCGTTGAGCGCGTCGTGGGCGTCGCGGGTGGGCAGGTCGAGCGCTTGCATGAGGGTGGCGAAGCGCAGGTCGATTTCGGTGTTTTCCTGCTGTTTGTGCGGGGGCAGTTGCTTGAAGACGTGGTCGTAGTACAGGCGCGAGACTTCGATCTTCGGCTGCGGCAGGGTGAAGCCCAGCGTGTTTTTCAGCGCGCGGTTGAGCATGGCGACGTCAAACTCAAGGTAATAGCCCACCAGCGGGCGCGGGCCGATGAAGTGCAGCAGGCGGCGCAGGGCTTCTTCAACGGGCAGGCCGGCCTGCACGTCTTGCGCGCGCAGGCGGTGCACGCGGATGCTGTCGGC
>JAUNTQ010000128.1 GCA_030538605.1 Pseudomonadota bacterium | reverse complement strand
CTCGACGCCGTTGGGCGTGCCCGGCGGGCTGTGCGATCATGGCCGCGTTTTATTTCGTGACACATCCATGTCCGCTGCCCAGCCCTCCCGCTCATCGTCCGGTGCGCCAGCCAAGTCCAGCGTCGATGTCCGCACGCTGAGCCTGACGCAGCTTCAGAAACTGGCCGACCGCGGCAGCCGTCGGGCCAAGGCCGAGCTGGAAGGGCGCATGCGCGCGGGTGCCTGCGCCGCTGCTCCGGCGCAGGCCGCATCGTCTGTAGCGCCGGTTGCGGTGGCGTCTGCGCCGGTGCCGCCGCCCGTGCCTGCGCCGCGTGTGGCCATGGCCCCGTCCGTGGCACACCCACCGGCGGTGGTGGCCACCGCATCCGTGCAAGCCGCGCCCGCTGCGCCGATGAACATTCCCACGCTCATGGCACACGCTGCGACGGTGAACGAGCAGGCCCACGCCCCTGCCGCCCCGCAGCAGGCGCTGGTCGACCAGCTGGAGCTGATTGCCCGGCAGGAGCAGGCGCGCAGCCGCGCCGACGGCCCGCCCCGGCTGGTGGGCATGGCGCTCATGGCCTGGGGCATGCTGATTGCGCTGGGCGGGCTGGTCATGCTCACGCGCGGCGGCGGGCTGTATTACGTGTTTTGCGGCGCGGGCGCGGGCGCGGTGGGCTGGCTGCTGTTTCAGTGCAGCCGCTGGGCGCTGGCGCTGCACGGCCTGCTGGTGCTGGTGGCCCTGGCCTGGGCCTGGCGCGCCAACGCCTCGGGCGGCGCGCTGCTGGCGGCCATTCAGGCTGCGCCGCTGATCATCCCCGCGCTGTGGGTGCTGGCGCGGCCCGTGCGCGAGCCGCTGGAGTAGGCCGCCGCGCCTTTGAATCAGGCCCGCTTCAGCGGGCTTTTTCATCGCTGCGCACCGTTCATCTTTGCAAAAAAGTCAAAGGTACTTCGCCAGATGCTGGATTCATGTGCGCAAAAGTTTGCAATACAGTTCAAGCGAACCCGCCCTTTCTTTCATTCATCAGGACTTTTGCCCCATGACCGAACGCACCACCGTCGGCAGCCTGCGCGTTGCCACCCCGCTGCACGACTTCATCAACCAGGATGTGCTGCCCGGCACGGGCGTTGCGCCCGCCACTTTTTGGGCCGGCTTTTCACGCATCGTGACCGAGCTGGCCCCCAAGAACGCCGCCCTGCTGGCCGAGCGCGAGCGCCTGCAGGCCGAGCTGGACACCTGGCACGGCGCCAACCCCGGCCCCATTGCCGACATGCGCGCCTACCGCCAGTTTCTGGAACGCATCGGCTACCTCGTGCCCACGCCGCCGAACGTGAAAGTCACCACCACCCGCGTCGATGACGAGCTGGCCCTGCAAGCCGGCCCGCAGCTGGTGGTGCCCATCCTCAATGCGCGCTATGCGCTCAATGCGGCCAATGCGCGCTGGGGCAGCCTGTACGACGCGCTGTACGGCACCGACGTCATCGCCGAGACCAAGGGCCTGGAAAAAGGCCGCAAATACAACCCCAGGCGTGGTGCCAAGGTGATCGAGTGGGCGCGCCACGTGCTCGACCGCACCGCGCCGCTGAAGAAAGGCTCGCACCTCGACTCGCGCGCCTACCTCGTCAAGGATGGCGAGCTGATCGTCAAGCTCACCACGGGCAAGAGCACCAAGCTGGCCGATGGCAGCCAGTTCGTCGGCTACCAGGGCGAGGCCAAGGCCCCCACGTCCATCCTGCTGGCGCACCACGGCCTGCACCTGGACATTCGCATTGACCCCGCCTCGCCCATTGGCCGCAACGACCCGGCGGGCGTGGCCGACCTGGTGGTGGAAGCGGCGGTCTCCACCATCCTCGATCTGGAAGACTCGGTGGCCGCGGTCGATGCCGAGGACAAGCTGCTGGGCTACCGCAACTGGCTGGGCATCGTGCGCGGCACGCTCACCGAGCAGTTTGAAAAAGGCGGCCAGACGCTCACCCGCGGCCTCAACCCCGACCGCGTGTACACCGCTGCCAGCGGCAAGGGCAAAGTCAGCCTGCATGGCCGCTCGCTCATGTTCGTGCGCAACGTGGGCCATTTGATGACCAACCCGGCCATCCTCTATCAAGGCGCCGACGGCACCGAGCGCGAAATCCCCGAAGGCATCATGGACGCCGTGGTCACCACCGCCATCGCCCTGCACGACCTGAAGGGCCTGGGCACCAAGGGCATACGCAACAGCCGCAAGGGCAGCGTCTACATCGTCAAGCCCAAGATGCACGGCCCGGCCGAAGTGGCCTTTGCCGACGAGCTGTTTGCCCGCGTGGAGGCGCTGCTGGGTCTGAAGGCCCACACCGTCAAGCTCGGCATCATGGACGAAGAGCGCCGCACCAGCGTCAACCTCGCGGCCTGCCTGCAAGCGGCCAAGGCGCGCGTGGCCTTCATCAACACCGGCTTTCTCGACCGCACCGGCGACGAAATGCACAGCTGCATGCGCGCCGGCCCCGTCTACCGCAAGGGCGACATGAAAACCAGCGCGTGGATCCAGGCCTATGAGCGCAACAACGTCCTCGTGGGCCTGGCCTGCGGGCTGCGTGGCAAGGCGCAAATCGGCAAGGGCATGTGGGCCATGCCCGACCTCATGGCCGACATGCTCAAGCAGAAAATCGCCCACCCCCAGGCCGGTGCCAACACCGCCTGGGTGCCCAGCCCCACCGGTGCCACGCTGCACGCCATGCACTACCACCAGCTGCGGGTGAGCGACGTGCAAAAAGGCATGGAGGCCGAGCTCGCCAAGGCCGACCCCGCCGCCCTGCGCGATGAGCTGCTCACCGGCCTGCTCACCATCCCCGTCGCGCCCGCGCCCAAGTGGACCGATGCGGAAAAGCAGCAAGAGCTGGACAACAACGCGCAAGGCATCCTCGGCTACGTCGTGCGCTGGGTCGATCAGGGCGTGGGCTGCTCCAAGGTGCCCGACATTCACCACGTCGGCCTGATGGAAGACCGCGCCACCCTGCGCATCTCAAGCCAGCACATGGCCAACTGGCTGCTGCACGGCGTCGTCAGCCGCAAGCAGGTGCAGGCCACGCTGGAGCGCATGGCCGCGCTGGTGGACAAGCAGAACGCGGGCGACGCGGCCTACCGCCCCATGCACGGCAACTTCAAGCAGTCCGCCGCCTTTCAGGCCGCGTGCGATCTGGTGTTCAAGGGCGTGGAACAACCCAGCGGCTACACCGAGCCGCTGCTGCACGCCTGGCGGCAGAAGGTCAAGGTGGGGGCTTGACGGCGCATGACCTCGCTGCGCTTGCATGGCGGATGACGGGCGGCAGAGGGCGGCTGGCAGGCGCCCGTGCCCCATGTGTGTCATTTGTCATGTGGCGCAAGGCGTCACCGTCATTCGTCATGCCAGACCAGCAGTCTGGCCTTTGCCTCCGCAACGCCCGGCGCAGCGGCGGCAACAAGGCTTGACGCCGCACCGCCGCCCCACCGGGCCTATCATCAGCCGCCATGCCCGACTCCGATCGCGCCCAGCCCGCGGCCCCTGCTACCCCTCCTGCCGAAGCCGACGAACTCGGCGCGCTTGCGCCGTTTCGGCACGGCGTGTTCACCCTGCTGTGGAGCACCTGGCTGGTGGCCAATCTCTGCATGTGGATGAACGACGTGGCCGCCGCCTGGCTGATGACCACGCTCACCGCCAAGCCCATCTGGGTGGCGCTGGTGCAGACGGCGGCCACGCTGCCCGTGTTCCTGCTGGGGCTGCCCTCGGGCGCGCTGGCCGACATCGTGGACCGCAAGCGCTTTCTGCTCGTCACCCAGCTGTGGGTGGCGGGCGTGGGCACGCTGCTGGCCGTGGCGGTGTTCATGGATGTCATCACGCCGCCGCTGCTCTTGATGCTGGTGTTCTTCAACGGCGTGGGGCTGGCGCTGCGCTGGCCGGTGTTTTCGGCGCTGGTGCCCGAGCTGGTGCCGCGGCCCAAGCTGCCGGCGGCGCTGGCGCTCAATGGCGTGTCGATGAATGTCTCGCGCATTCTCGGGCCGCTGGTGGCGGGCGCCATCATCGCGGCGCTGGGCAGCGCCTGGGTGTTTCTGCTCAACGCGGTGCTGTCGGTGGCGGCGGCGGTGGTCATCACGCGCTGGCAGCGCGTGCACAAGCCCGACCCGCTGGGCCGCGAGCGCCTGACGGCGGCCATGCGCGTGGGGCTGCAATACGTGGCGCAGTCCTACCACCTCAAGGGCGTGCTGCTGCGCATTGCGATCTTCTTCTTTCACTCCACCGCGCTGATGGCGCTGCTGCCGCTGGTGGCGCAGCGGATGACAGGCGGCGATGCGGGCACTTTCACCGTGCTGCTGGCCGCCATGGGCGCGGGCGCGGTGGCCGCCACCTTTGCGCTGCCGCGCCTGCGCCGGGCGCTGGCGCGCGACCACCTGGTGCTGCTGGGCGCGGGCGTGCAGGCGGCGGTGATGGCAGTGATGGCCGTCAACACCAGCCTGTGGCTGGGCGTGCCGGTGATGGCGCTGGGCGGCGCAGCGTGGATCGCCACGGCCAATTCGCTCAACGTGTCGGCGCAGATCAGCCTGCCCGACTGGGTGCGCGCGCGCGGCATTTCCATGTACCAGATGGCCATCATGGGCGCGGCGGCTTCGGGCGCGGCGGTGTGGGGGCAGGTGGCCACCTGGGGCAGCGTGCCTGCGGCGCTGGGGCTGGCGGCGATCACCGGCGTGGCCTGCATGGCGTTCACCAACTGGCGCTGGCCCGACCGCGGCGTGATGGAAGACCCCACCCCCGCCGGCCCGCTGCCGCTGCCCGAGGTGGTGTCGCCGCCCGCGCGCGGGCATGTGCTGGTGACGATCGAGTTCCGCATCGACCCGGCGCAGGCCGACGCCTTTCGCACGCTGATGCAGGAAAGCCGCCGCGCGCGCCTGCGCCAGGGCGCGGTGGCGTGGGACTTGCTCTCGGACATCAACGACCCGGGCCGCTTCGTCGAAGTGGTGGAAGACGCCTCCTGGACCGACCACCTGCGCCGCTTCGACCGCGTGAGCGCCGCCGACGTGGCCCTGCGCGAGCGCAAACTGGCCTTCCACATCGGCGAAGAGCCGCCCATCGTGCGCCGCACGCTGCGAGAAAGCACGCTCCCCCTCTGGCGCTGACGCGCTTTGCGCCGCCGGGCGGGTCGTCAACCCCATAAATAGACTGACAAACGTTTGGGCTGCCCGCTCCTTCCCCCGCTGGGGGAAGGCTGGGATGGGGGCTGGCCACCTTTGATGAATCCACCGTGGCCGGCCCCCACCCCAACCCTCCCCCAGCGGGGGAGGGAGCAAGAAGCGTCTGGTTTTTTTGGCTTTGCTATATTTTTCGGCTGTTCTTTTGCGTCCTTCGCGAAATCTTCGCGTCCTTGGCATGAGGCAGTTTGGCTGTCCGGCTGTTCCGCTCCCCCTCAAACCCCCAGCGGCGCCCCATCCACGAACACCTTCAGCTCCCCCGCCTCGAAGTGCGTCCACGCTTCGTCGCTGGTCAGCGGCGTGGTGGCGACCACGGCCACGCGGTCGTCGGGCGTGGTGTGTTCGGCAAAGTTCACGGCCAGGTCTTCGTCGGCCAGGCGCGCGCTGGCAAAGGGGTGCTGGCGCACGATGTAGCAGAGCTTGGTGCTGCCATGCGCCCACAGCGCCTCGCCGTTGGACAGCAGCATGTTGAAGGTGCCGTGCCGCGCCACCTGCGGCACCAGCTCGCGCAGGGTGCGCGTCAGCTCGCCCACGGGCGGCACGCTGGCGTGGGCCTTGGCCAGTTCCTGCATCAGCCAGCAGAAGGCGTGTTCGCTGTCGGTGCCGCCCACGGGGCGGAAGTGCCCGTGCAGCGGCGGGGCGTAGTCTTTCAGATCGCCGTTGTGCGCAAACACCCAGTAGCGCCCCCACAGCTCGCGCACGAAGGGGTGGCAGTTCTCCAGCCGCACCTCGCCCACGGTGGCCTTGCGGATGTGCGAGATGACGTGGCGGCTCTTGATGGGGTAGCGGCGAATCAGCTCGGCCACGGGCGAGTCGCAGGCGGGGTCGCGGTCGATGAACAGGCGCGCGCCGCTGCCCTCGAAAAAGGCGATGCCCCAGCCGTCGGCATGGTGGTCGGTGCGGCCGCCGCGCTGGGCGAAACCAGCAAAGCTGAAGGTCACGTCCGTGGGCGTGTTGCAGTTCATTCCAAGCAGTTGGCACATGGCGGGGGCTTATCCGTTGGTGGTGGCGCAGGCAGCGCAAATGCAGGCGCGCTGGCGCGCGGCGGGCGGCACGCGGGCCAGCTGTGCGGCGCTGACGTGCGCCTGCATGCACCAGCACGACGGCTGGGGCTGGCCGCTGGCGCGCGCGGCCTGCACGGCGCAGCCATTGGGCTGGCCGCACAGGGGGCAGCAGGCCGCGTCAGGCGCTGTGTCAGGGGGCGAGTCAGGGGACGTGGTGGCGTGCATGCGGGTGGTATTCTGGCGGATGAACGCGAGCGCAGATGGCCGCTGGCGCAACAGACCGTGGAGAGCCAAGACGATGTCCCAAGCCCTGAACAAGGCCCAACTGACCGAGTTGAAAAACCTGCTGCTGGCGCGTCGCGCCGAGCTGCACGCGCAAATGGAGCAAAACCGCGCCAACCTGGCCCCCGCCGAGGTGAACGCGGGCAGCGTGTCGCAAGACGAAAGCGCACGGCTGAAAAACCAGACGCGCGAGGTGGACGCCGCCCTCACCGGCCTGGACGCGCAAGAGCTGGCCCGCATCGACCGCGCGCTGGAGGCGATGGACGCGGGCGAATACGGCGAGTGCGAGCAATGCGGCTGCGCCATCCCCTTCGAGCGCCTGAAGATCGAGCCGATGACGCAGCACTGCGTGGCCTGCAAATCGGCGTGGGAGCAAAAGCAGGGCGCTGCACGATAATATAAAAAGTGAGCTTCTTGCGTAGGTTGTAAGTCATTTTCAATGATATTTGTATTGAAAACGTTATATAACCTAAGCAAGAAGCTCACTTTTTTGTTTGCTGCGCACAGCCCCTGCGCAGTTGCCGCCGCGCCACGCGCACGCGGCTGACCCGCCCGGCGCGCACGCGCAAAGCGCACAATCGCGGCCATCTTCATTGCAGGCGCCGGCCCGTAAGGCCCCGAGGGTTGGCGTGGTGTGTGCCCTCGCCCCATCGTTCCAGTTCTTCCCTTGCCGCGCTCACCCTGGGCGCCATCGGCGTCGTGTATGGCGACATCGGCACCAGCGTGCTGTATGCCGTCAAGGAGAT
>JAUNTQ010000127.1 GCA_030538605.1 Pseudomonadota bacterium | reverse complement strand
AGAAAGCGGCACCGGCCAAGAAGGCCGCACCAGCGAAAAAAGCGCCTGTCGCCAAGAAGGCCGCGCCGGCGAAAAAGCCCGCTGCCAAGAAAGCCGCCGCCCCCGCGCCCAAGACGCGCCTGGCACCGGTGGCCGCCTGGCCCTTCCCCACGGCGACCAAGCCCTAACGGCCATGCGCGCCTGAAAACACCAGGCGCACAAGCCTTCAGCCCGCTGACGACAGCCCGTCGTCAGCGGGCTTTTTCTGTCATGGCTGCATGCCAAAGCAATCAGCCGGCTGTTGCTCCCGTCCCCGCTGGCTGCTCTGCATGCGCACGTCTTGGCAGGCCGCAAAGCGCATCAGCGGAACCCGGCCAACCGGCTCGCGAGAGTGCCTCGCCTGGCTCGGCGCGCCGCCCCGCCTACGGGGCGGCGAGGTGTGTGAATGCACGAGCCTCGGCGATGAGAGCGGGCGCGCTTACCGCCGCCGCGCGCGGCGCATTGCGCGCACGTCGCGCTCCAGCGCGCGGGCGCTTTGGTTGAGCATGTGGCGCTCGCGCCAGCGCCCCAGTTGCATCACCAGCAGCGCCAGCCCTGCCTGGCCCATGCGCGTGGCGTTTGATGTGTCAGAGGCGTTCGGCGTCGCGCGCGCGGGCCGCGCCTGCATGCTCCGGGCCAGCCAGCGCAGCCCCATGCGCAACGCGCCTGCCGCCGCAGGCGGCGGCACGGGCGGCACGGGCTGGGGGGCAGGCGTTGCCTGCGGCGCGTGCGCCGCCCGGCCTTTCTGCTTTTCGCGCGTCAGCCAATACGCGCCGCCAAACGCAGCCGCCAGCGCCAGCACATCGGCCGGCCCGCGCAGGCGGGCCTGCGCATCGGCCCGCAGCTCGGTCTGCGACAGGCGGTGCAGCGGGGCCACCAAGGCCTGTGCGGTGCGGCGGGCATCGGCAGAAGCGGCGTCCGTCGCCCGGGCCAGCGTGTCGGCGGGCGGCGGCGCGTTGGCGGGCACGGGCTGGGCGGCAGCGTTGAACGAGCCGTCGCGCTCGGCCAGCACGCGCGCCACGCTGGCGCCATACAGCAGCACGGCAGATGCAAAGTAGATCCACATCAGCAGCACCACCAGCGAGCCCGCAGCGCCGTAGGACGACACCAGCGCTGCCGTCGACAGATACAGCGCCAGCGCATAGCGCCCCGCGCCAAACAGCAGCGCCGCCAGGCCCGCGCCCATGAACAGGAAGCGCAAACGCGGCTTGGGCCCGGCGCTCAGCCGCATCATGGCCACGAACAGCAAGGTGGTGATGGCCCACGACACGCCCTGGTTGATGACGCCCAGCATGGGCTGCACGCCGAACTGGTCGCTTGCCCAGCGCTCCATCACCGCCAGCGTGCTGGAGATGAGCAGCGACACCAGCATCAGAAAACCGAACGCCAGCACGTAGCCCACCCCGCGCAGGCGCAGCGTGGCCGTGTGCCACCAGGCACCGCCCGCGGGCGTGTTGGTGTCTTGCGTCCACAGCCGCTCCATGGCCGACTGCAGCTCGGCAAACACGCCCGTGGCACCCATCACCAGCACGCCAAACGCCATCACCGAGGCCAGCAGCCCCTCGCCCGGCCGCTGTGCGCTGTCGATGGCCGCTGCCACCAGCTCTGCGCCTTTGGCACCCACCAGATCGCCAATCTGCTCGATCAGATTGGCTTCGAGCATGTCGCGGTCGATCCAGTAACCCAGCATCGCCACGATCAGCACCAGCAGCGGCGCCAGGCTGAACATGCCGTAGAACGACATCGCCGCGCTCATGCGCAAGCCATCGGCGCGCGACCACAGATCGAACGAGCGATAAAGCGGGTACAGCGGCTTGAGTGCGCCCTGAAAGAGGGCCGGCGTGACGTTGCCAGCGGGTGCGGCGGTGGTGCTGGAGGTGACGGCTGTTTCCATACCTGCCACTGTAGCCACCCGTGGTGCCGCCCACGGACGGCCCACGCCGGCTGCGGGTGTCGGTGGCATCCCACGCGCCTTGGCACAAACCCGCTGCCGGCACCGCGCACGCGTGCGTACAGTGCGGGCACCGCGCGCGGACGGGGATGGGATGGATGTGCCGACCACCGTGGCACCGTTCTTGCTGCACCTGCGCGATGCCGTTTGGCGGCGTGGTGCGCCCGTATGCTGTACTCGCGCCCTGCATCCGCGCTTTTTTTCCTGCCCTTTCGCTTGTGTTCGCGCACAAGCGGCCAACCACCCGAAAAAGAAGGAGTCCGCCATGCCCGCCAGCCGCCGCCACCTGCTCGGCCTGTCCGCCGCCACGCTGCTTGCCGCCAGCGTACCCGCCGTTCGCGCCCAGGGCAGCACGCCCATCAAGTTCCAGCTCGACTGGCGATTCGAGGGGCCCGCCGCGCTGTTTCTGCTGCCAGCCGCCAAGGGCTACTTCAAGGATGCGGGCCTGAACGTGAGCATCGACGCCGGCAACGGCTCGGGCGGCGCGGTCACGCGCGTGGCCTCGGGTGCGTATGACATGGGCTTTGCCGACCTGGCCGCGCTGATGGAGTTCCAGGCCAACAACCCCGACGCGCCCAACCAGCCCGTGGCCGTGATGATGGTCTACAACAACACGCCCGCCGCCGTGCTGGCGCTGAAGAAATCGGGCATTGCCAAGCCTGCCGACCTGTCGGGCAAGAAGCTCGGTGCCCCCGTGTTCGACGCCGGCCGGCGCGGCTTTCCCATCTTCGAGAAGGCCAACGGCGTGCAGGGCGTGAGCTGGACGTCGATGGACCCGCCGCTGCGCGAGACCATGCTGGTGCGCGGCGACGTGGACGCCATCACCGGCTTCGGCTTCACCTCGCTGCTCAACCTGGAGGCGCGCGGCGTCAAGGCCGCCGACGTGGTGGTGATGCCCTATGCCAGCCACGGCGTGAAGCTTTACGGCAACGCCATCATCGCCACCCCGCGCATCCTCAAGGAGCGCCCCGAAGCCGTGCGCGCCTTTCTCGCCGCCTTCGCCAGGGGCGCGAAAGAGGTCATGGCTCAGCCGGCCGATGCCATTGCCTACGTGCGCCAGCGCGACGGCATCGTCAACGTGCCGCTGGAAACGCGCCGGCTGCAAATGGCCATCGACGCGGTGGTGGCCAGCCCCGACGCGCGCGCCGAGGGCTTTGGCCAGGTGGTGCCCGCGCGCCTGTCGATGATGGCCTCGCAGGTGTCCGACGCTTACGGCACCAAGACGCGCGTGAACCCCGAGACGGTGTGGAACGGCAGCTTTCTGCCGCCCAAGGGCGAGCTGGACGTGCTGCCGCCCGCGCGCCCATGACCGCCGCAGACAGCCTGGCGCCGCTTTCCGCCGGCCCGGGCGGGCCGCCTTTCATCGACTTTCGCGACGTCTGGCTGGCCTACGACGACGAGCTGCTCGCCCAGGGCCGGTTCGCGGTGGAGGCGATCGAGCTGAAGGTGCAGCAGGGCGAATTCATCGCCATCGTCGGGCCGTCGGGCTGCGGCAAATCCACCTTCATGAAGCTGGCCACCGGCCTCAAGCGCCCCTCGCGCGGGCAGATCATCATCGACGGCAGCGAAGTGGCCGGGCCGCTGAAGATCAGCGGCATGGCCTTCCAGGCACCTTCGCTGCTGCCCTGGCGCACTACGCTGGACAACGTGCTGCTGCCGCTCGAAATCGTCGAACCCTATCGCTCCCGGTTTCGCGCCCAGAAGGCCGAATACGCCGAGCGCGCCCGCACGCTGCTGCGCCAGGTGGGCCTGGCCGGCTACGAGGACAAGTACCCCTGGCAGCTCTCCGGCGGCATGCAGCAGCGCGCCAGCATCTGCCGCGCACTCATTCACGAGCCCAAGATGCTGCTGCTGGACGAGCCTTTCGGCGCGCTTGACGCCTTCACCCGCGAAGAGCTGTGGTGCACCCTGCGCGATCTGTGGCAGGCGCGGCGCTTCAACGTCATCCTGGTCACGCACGACCTGCGCGAGAGCGTGTTTCTGGCCGACACGGTGTACGTCATGGGCAAAGGCCCGGGCCGCTTCGTGGAGCGCCGCGCGATCGACCTGCCGCGCCCACGCGACCTGGAGGTGACCTACACCCCGCACTTCACCGGCATCGTGCACGAGCTGCGCGGGCACATCGGGGCCATGCGCCAGCCGGGCACCGAGGTTGTCCGATGAACGCCGCCGCCCGCCGCCAGTGGCTGGAGCGGCTGTCGCCGCTCATCCTGCTGCTGTTCATCGTCGTGGTGTGGGAGGCCGTGTGCCGCGGCTTCGGCGTGTCGGAATTCATCTTCCCCAGCCCCTCGGCCATCTGGGCCAAGCTGATCGAGTTCCACGCCGAAATCGCCCGGCATGCGTGGCGCACTTACTGGGTGACCATGCTGGGCTTCGGCGTCGCCATCGTGGTGGGGGTGCTGCTGGGTTTCGTCATTGGCTCCTCGCGCCTGGCCTACACCGCCCTGTACCCGCTGATGACGGCCTTCAACGCTTTGCCGAAGGCCGCCTTCATCCCCATTCTGGTGGTGTGGTTCGGCATCGGCATCGGCCCGGCCGTGCTCACCGCCTTTCTCATCTCCTTTTTCCCCATCACCGTGAACATCGCCACCGGCCTGGCCACGCTGGAGCCCGAGCTGGAAGACGTGCTGCGCGTGCTGGGTGCCAGGCGCTGGGACGTGCTCACCAAGGTGGGCCTGCCGCGCTGCATGCCCTACTTCTGGGGCTCGCTCAAGGTGGCCATCACCCTGGCCTTCGTCGGCACCACCGTCAGCGAAATGACGGCGGCCAACGAAGGCATCGGCTACCTGCTGATCTCCGCCGGCTCCTCCATGCAGATGGGCCTGGCCTTCGCCGGCCTGCTGGTGGTGGGCGCGATGGCGATGGTGATGTACGAGCTGTTCTCCTGGATCGAGCGCCACACCACCGCGTGGGCGCACCGGGGCTCGCAAGGGGCCTGACCACCGGCGCGCGCGCCCCGGCAGCGGTGGCCAGCCGCTTTCAGCGCCTTGGCGCGTGCTGAACTGGCCAGCCCCCTCCTTCGAGGAGGGGGTATTGCACCGCCTGCCCACCTATTCTTTGTGCATGCAAACGCGCGGCGCGCAAGACGATGCGCGCACCGCACCCATGGCACAGACCAGGGCAGCCGCAGGGCATGGGTCGTTTCGCGACGGGCCTTGACGGTGCCGATGAAGCACAAGGAGACAAGCATGCAATGCCGGCATTCGGCGCAAATGCGCCCGCACGCCGTTGAAACGGGCCAAGCGCCCAGCCTCCACCCCACCCCTGGCGTCCAACGCGCTGCCGCGAGGCGGCGGGCGGCCGATCTCGGTGTGGATGGCCCCAGAACCCCACTTTCAGAAAAACCCCGAGGAGACCCCGTGAAAACCCATCTGTTGCAAACCCTGGCGCTGGGCGCTGCCTGCGCCGCCACCGGCGCGGCGCACGCGCAGTCGAGCCTGACCCTGTATGGCACCGCAGACGCAGGCGTGCTCAGCATCTCCAACACCGCCGTGGGCCGGCCCGGCTACATCCCCTCGCCGCAGACCAGTGGTCGCCAGACGGTGTACAAGGACGGCGGCCTGGGCGCGAGCAACTGGGGCCTGCGCGGGCGCGATGACTTAGGCGGCGGCTGGCGCGTCAACTTCCAGTTCCAGGGCAACATCGACACCGCGTCGGGCAACGCTGGCGGGCCCAACAGCAGCTCAGGCCGGTCGCTGTTCAACCAGATGGCCATGGTCGGCATTGCCGGCCCCTTGGGCGAAGTCAAGCTGGGCCGCCAGATCGCGCCCATGATCTTCGCCATGGCCAGCACCGACGTGCGGCAGGTGCGCTACTTCGGCAGCCCGCTGACCGCGCTGGTGGGCATGAACAGCGCCAGCGGCGCCTTCATCGGCCACAACTCCAACGTCGCCTTCGGCACCGTCTACAACGACAGCGCCATCGTCTACACCTCGCCCATCTGGAACAACCTGACGCTGCACCTGGGCTACGCGGCAGACGCGTCGGGCGGCTTCGGCAAGGCCAACTCGCAGCGCACCGCCGCGCTGATGTACGCCAGCGGCGGGCTGCGCCTGTCGGCCTTCTATTACAACGGCTACGGCAACAACCTGCCGGTGGCCACGGCGCTGTATGGCGCGGCGCTGGGCAATGCGGAGGCGGGCAGCGCCGCTGCGGCGCAGGCCGGCTTCAGCCCCAAGGCCAACACCAACCGCCTGATGTCCGTGGCTGGCCTGTACAAGTGGGGCGCGTTCACCGTCAGCGGCGGCTACTACTGGGGGCGCAACCCGGCGCGCGCCATCCTGCCGGGCGGCTCGGCCAGCCTGGACATGCTGACCCTGGGCGGTGCCTGGCAGATTCAGCCGAACCTGAGCCTGACCACCGGCTACCACCGCATCAAGGACAACACCAACGACGGGCACAGCGCGACCCAGGTCGTGGTGGGGCTGGACTACCTGCTCTCGCGGCGCACCATCGCCTACGTGCAGGCCGCCACCATACGCAACAAGGGCGCGAACATGAACCTCAGCCCGGTGTACGGCACGCCCGTGGGGGCCAACCGCAACGTCAACGCCCTGATGCTGGGCATGCGCCACACGTTCTGACCGCTCCATGGACTTCCCCGGCGACATCCGCTTTCTCATCGTCCCCGGCCTGCGCGACCACGTGCCGGAGCACTGGCAAACCCACCTGCAACACGCGCTGCCCCGCGCCGCCAGCGTGCCGCCCTTGCAGCACGACAAGCTCAGCCGCACCGCGCGCGTGCAGGCGCTGGACGATGCGCTGGCCGCCATCGAAGGCCGCGTGATCCTGGTGGCGCACAGTGCGGGCGTCATCACCACCGTGCACTGGGCGCAAACGCACCGGCGGCCCATCCACGACGCGCTGCTGGCGGCCCCGGCAGATGTGGAAGAACCCCTGCCCGCGGGCTACCCCACGCTGGAACAACTCAGCAACCATGGCTGGAGTCCCATTCCCATCGCGCCGCTGCCCTTTCCGGCCATCGTCGCGGCCAGCCGCAACGACCCGCTGGCGCGCCATGAAAAAGCTAAGCACATGGCCGCCGCCTGGGGCGCGCGCCTGGTCGATCTGGGCGAGGTGGGCCACCTCAACCCGGCAGCGGGCTACGGCCCCTGGGCCGGTGCCCTGCCGCTGCTGCAAGCGCTGGTCTATAGCCAAACGCACAAACAATCAGACGTCTCTTGCTCCCTCCCCCGCTGGGGGAGGGTTGGGGTGGGGGCTAACCACGGTGGATTTATCAAAGGTGGTCAGCCCCCATCCCAGCCTTCCCCTGCGG
>JAUNTQ010000126.1 GCA_030538605.1 Pseudomonadota bacterium | reverse complement strand
TGTATGTTTTTAAATGCTACCGGGAGAGGGTGTTGAATAAAGTGATCCGAAACTTTGGGCTGGCGGCTGCGAGTATTTTTTCAAGCGTCGCATTCGCGCAGGTTGAGCTGTCACCTAGCATCAACACCATAGCACAGCCGCTGTATCTGGGTGACGTGACGCCCGTCAATATCACGATCACCAACAATGGGGCTGACACCGCAACGGGTTCGCCCAGCATTTATATTTCCACGCCCTTGGAAATGAGGTTTTCGCAGGCACCCGCCGGTTGTGTGGCGCGCGATGCTCCCAATAATCAATTCTGGGATTGCAGCTTGCCCTTGCTGACGTCGGGTGCGTCCACGACACTGGCATTTCAGGCGGAAGCCATCGCCTTGTATCCCACGCCAACGGGCAACGGTCTGGCTTTTGAGGTGGAGCTGACCTACGATCGCTTACCGGGCACGCCGGCCAATGATGGACCCTATGTGGATTTGGGCCGTCCCTTTTACGTAGACGTGCGTCCTGCGGTGCCCGCTTCGTCGATTGCCGCTGTTCCGGTGAACAATGCCTTTGCCTTGGCGCTCTTGTCCGGCATGGTGGCAGGCGTTGGCGCGTGGAGAACGCGCCGTTCGCGCCGAAAGAACGCCGGCACTTGAAATGACCTGACGGAATATGTGTCGGCAAGGTGCCACGGGCTTTGCCGGCAGCATGTTTCTGAACAGATCGTGCTGAATGCGATGGCCTGCTTTCCGGTGTCACGAGATCAAGATGCGCAGATGCTGCCACCGCTGAAATGGATCATGGGTGTGGCGGTGCCATTGGTGCCGCAGTCTGCATGGGCAGACGGCATGGCGGTGGTTTTGCCGAACGTGGTTTTACTGGCATGTCGCGGCCTGTTGCTGTGTATTCTGGTGTTTTTGCTGGTTTATGCGATTCGCCACTATGTGTTTACCTTGAATCGCCTGTACGCGCGTCAAAACCCTCTTTACGCGCATATCGAGCAGGCGGTGTGGCCGCGTGTGGCGGTGTTCATTGCTGCGCACAACGAGGAAGCGGTGGTGGCGGGCTGCATCCAGTCGCTCTTGCGTTGCGCGTATCCGCACGACCGGCTGGTCATCATGCCGGTCAACGACCGCTCTACGGATCAAACGCGCGCGATCATCGACGGCTTCGTGGCTCGGCACCCTGATCGCCTCAGGCCCTTTCACCGCGAGAGTGGCCCGCCTGGCAAGGCCGCTGCACTGAAAGATGCGACCGACATCGTCGAGCGCGAGGACCTAGCCGACATCATCATCATTTTCGATGCCGACTATCTGCCCTCGAAGTCATTGGTCAAGCAACTGGTGGCCGCTTTTTTCGACCCGGAGGTGGGCGCCGTGATGGGCCGCGTGGTGCCGCAGAATGCCGCCATCAACATGCTGACGCGCCTGCTGGATCTGGAGCGCGCGGGCGGTTACCAGGTGGATCAGCAGGCGCGTTTCAACCTGGGGGCGGTGGCCCAGTACGGTGGCACGGTGGGGGGGGTGCGCCTGAGCGCGCTGCGTGAGGTGGGCGGATGGCACCCGAGCGTGCTGGCCGAGGATACCGACCTGACGTATCGCTTGCTGTTGTCTGGCTGGCGGACGGCATACCTCGGCCACGCCGAGTGCTATGAGGAGGTGCCCGAGAGCTGGGCCGTGCGGTTTCGCCAGATTGGCCGCTGGGCGAAGGGGCACAACCAGGCCATGGCCCGCTACGCCCGCCGAGTGTTGACCGGCCGTGGCTTGAGCTGGATCGAGCGGCTCGACGGGCTGGCGCTGCTGGGCGTGTTCATGATGTCGCCGGTGCTCATGCTGGGCTGGATGCTGGCCATCGTGGTGGCGGTGACGGGCTCGGGGTTCGATACCCGCTACGCGATGACGCTGGGTCTTCTCATGGCCACGGTGTCCGGCATGTGTCTGGGCAACTTCGCGGCTTTTTTCCAGGTGGCTGCGGCGGTGCAACTGGACAGGCACCAGCGCCGCATCCGTTTGCTGCCATTTCTCTTGACGGGATTTCTCGTGAGCATGGTGGCCATCACCAAGGCCACGCTCGACTGGCTGATCCTGGACCGGCTGCTGCGGCGCGAGTTCCGGTGGGACAAAACCGCGCGCTACCGCAAGGCGGCGGGAGGTGACGCGACATGAGCGAAGGTTTGACGCCCATGCTCTGGGGGCTGGGGTGGCTGCTGCTGACGCTGGCCGTTTTCGCGGCGCCGCTCTGGCCTGCCTGGCGTGAGTTGCGTGACGGCGTGGATGCATCACCGCTTGCCATTGACGACCTCGATGATGGGCACACCAGCTACCGCGCACGCGTGGCGGCCAAGCGCCTCCCCGTGCTGGAACGCGACGCTGCAGCGGATGGCATGGCGCCCATCAACAGGAAGGCCGTGCTGGTACGTCAACCCTTGACGTTGCATGAAGGAGAGCAGGCGGAAATGCTCGTGTCCACGAGTGATGTCGTGGTGCAGCCAGGAAGCAGAGTCACGCGCACCCTGCATGCGCGTCGCTTGCGCATCGAGGGCGCGCAACTGCCGGTGCGTGCCAGTGCGGATGAAGTGATTGCGCTGGCGCCGGGATCGCGGTTTTTTCGCCTCGGTGCGCCCCTCATTGAAACCGCGCTGCAGGGCGTGGCGCAGCCGCCCGTGGCCGAGGGCGCTGGTGGGCGGGCCATCGAGCGGCGTGTTCACCGAGGAAATTTGCAGGTGCCGGCTGGCCAGAGCATTCAAGCGCACCTGGTGGTGCATGGTGACATCGTGCTGGAGGAGGGCGCTTGCATCGTGGGCGACGTCAAGGCGCACGGCAATGTCCGGCTGGCGCCTGGGGCATGGCTGGAGGGCGCACTTTTCGCGGTGGGTGCCATTGCGTTCGAAAGCGACAACTGGGCGCACGGGCCGGTTTGCGCCGGGCGCGACGTGCGCCTGGGCAAGGGGTTTCGCGGCGGCAGCCAGACGACGCCATGCAGCGTGTCTGGCTGGCAGGTTTTCATGGCCGACGGTGTGCGTGTGCATGGCAGCGTGACCGCCGTGTCAGGCGGGCAGGTGCTGGCGTGAATGCCTGTTGGCGGCTTTGGCGCAAGGCGGGCCTGGTCGTGCTCATGCTTGCCGCGACCATGATGGATGCATGGGCCGAGCCGCCCGCGCCATCCGCTTTCCGCACGGCGGATGGCAGCTACGTCGTCACCGTGGGCGGTGACGTGACAGATCCGTACTTCGTCAACAAGGCATTGATCATTGCGCTGGAGTCGGGCATGGATGTGCGCGTGCCGGTGGTGGCGTGGCTGAAATGGCTGCTGCCCCGACAACGCGGGGATGGCGGCTTTGACCGCTTCTGTGGTGCGCGCGATGGGCGCTGGCGTGCGTGCATGGCGGCGGATGCCGACGATGCCATGGCTGCGACGGTGATTCATCTGATTGCCCTGGCTGCGCGCCAGGGGCTGCTGCCGCCCCCCCTGGCGCGGCAGGCGCTAACCGCCAGCCGCAAGGCGCGAACGCTGCTTGATCGGCTGCTTGATTCATCCAACGGCTTGTATCGGGTGTTTGCCGACCGGCCTGTTTTCTACCTGATGGACAACGCCGAGGTGCATGCCGCGCTGGTGGCGGCGCGCGATACCGCGCAGGCCGACAAGCTGGTGCAGGCCATGCGCAAGGGGTTTTTTGTCGGCGGCCGCTGGCACCCCGCCATTCCGGCCTACGACAAGGCCAGTTTCTATCCCCACGTGTTGTCGCACAGCTACCTTTGGCAGGGCGCCATTGCAGATCGCGCCAGCGCGGCCAGCGACATGGCCGGATGGCTGTCGCAGCACAGCGACGCATGGCTGAGCAGACAAGGCGATCGTTTTGCCTGGGGGTTGGTGGCATGGAACATCTCGGCCCTGGCGCCGGCTGAAGCGGGATGCTGGCGCCAGTCGATCCGGCCCTGGTCCGGGCGCGTGGGTTGGACGGTGCTGGATGCTTTCGTGGACCAGGCGCTGGAAAGCAAAGGCATCAAGCCGGTGTGCACGCGCCAGCCGTGACAACTGTCGCCAGCGCGTCATGCAGGACGCGCACGCAGGAACACAACGCAGCGAATGAAGGGAGAACAAGGCAATGGAACATTCAAACGGGGTATTTGCCCACGGGTCGGCGCCGCCAGGGCCGGATGCCGGTGCCATCATCGCCGTCATGGGAACCCGGCCCGAGATCATCAAGATGGCGCCCGTGGTGCTGGCGCTGCGCGCGCTGGGGGTGTCCACCGAAATCGTCCATACGGGCCAGCACGACAGCATGGCGTGGCCGCTGTACGCTTTTTTCGGCTTGCAACCCGAGCACGTGGTGCAGCTTGAGCGCCGCTCGCCGAGCCTGGCTGCGTTGTCGAGCGAATTGCTGGCGGAAATCGCGCAGGTGCTGAACCGGCAGCGCCCGCGCGCCGTGCTGGTGCATGGCGATACCAGCAGTGCCAGCATGGGCGCGCTGGCGGCGTTCTACGCCCAATGCCCGATTGGGCACGTAGAGGCAGGGCTGCGCTCGGGCAACTTGCATGAGCCGTTCCCGGAGGAGGCCAATCGCAGCCTCATTGGCCGACTGGCGCGATGGCATTTCGCGCCTACGCCGCAGGCGGCGAAAAACCTTCGGGACGAGGGCCTGACCGATGGCATTCATGTCGTGGGAAACACCGTGGTGGATGCGGTGCGCATGGCGGCTCAACACGTGCGTGAGCGCCGTCGGGCGGGCCGTCCCATCGACAATGCCGCCCATGACTGGTTTGCGGCATCAGGGCTGAAGCACTTGGTGCTGGTCACCGCGCACCGGCGCGAGAACTGGGGGGAGCCCATCGCGCAGGTGGCGGCAGCGGTGGCGCAGTTGCTTGAAACCCAGCCGGATGCGGCGGTGGTGTGGCCGATGCACCCCAACCCGGCGCTGCAGGCGGTAGTGCTTGCGGCCCATGGCGCGGCCAGCAAGCAGGTGCAGGCGCGCTGGCACTTGTCGCCCCCGGTGGACTATCCGCAACTGGTGGAGCTGCTGGACGCGGCCACCGTGGTGCTGACCGACTCCGGCGGCATTCAGGAAGAAGCGCTGTCGATGGGAAAGCCGCTGCTGGTGCTGCGAGATGTCACCGAGCGCCCGGAAGTGCTGGCGTGCGGCGCAGGACGTCTGGTGGGTACTCGGCAGGAGGTCGTCTTGTCCAACGTGCGGCAGCTGCTGCTGGAAGAAGATGTGCGTGAAGCTATGCGCACGTCGATCAACCCGTTTGGCGATGGGCAAAGCGCCCAGCGCATCGCTGGCCTGATGGCGAGCGAATGCGGCTGGGGCGTGCCTTGTCCCGTGCCAGCTTCATTGGCGCCAATGCAAAAGCCCGATCAGGCTGCGGCGGCTGTTTCCTTGTCTGATTGAGTTCGGTTCTTCATGTCTTGTCCCGTTTCAATGCGATGTGTTTGGGTGTTTCTGTCGATCAATGCCGTGCTGCCCCTGAAAGCGCAGGAGGCCGCCGCCGTCGACGAGCCGCTGGTGCCCCCCGCGGTTGCGGGGACGGCGGGCCGCGTGGAAGCGGGTGTGGCAGGTGCCAATCTGACGGGTGGCAACCGCTCATGGCGCGATGCTTACTTGCGCGGGCACCACGCCTTTCAGCCCGGCACGGTGCTGAACTGGGAGCTGGGCAGTCAGGGCCACTTTGGCCAGCGCGGCACGCTGGGCGCTGCCTCGCTGACGCATGTGTTGTCGCCGCAGTGGCATGTCATGGTGGGGCTTGGCGGCGGAGAAGCCGACTTTCAGAACCGCTACCGTGGTGACATCGGGGTTTACCGCAAGTGGGGGGAGCGGCAGCAGTGGGTGACGAGCCTGTTGCTGATGCGCTCGGCCAGCAATGACCGGCTGCACAAGGACACGGCGCTGACGGCCGCCGCCGCCTATTACTCAACTGACAAATGGGTGGGCGAGGCAGGGCTGAAGTTCAATCACTCCACACCAGGTGCCGTGAACAGCCAGCGCGTGTTTGCAGCGTTGAGCATGGGAGAGGAGAAAAAGCACTACCTGACGGTGCGGCTGGATCACGGAAAAGAGGCTTATCTGCCCGCCGGTGCCGTGACGCAGGGCAGGCCGGCCAACGTTCGCTTTACCTCGACCGAGGCAACGGTGCAGTGGCGCCAGTGGATCAGCCCGCGCATGGGTTATGTCGTGGGCGTGCAGGGCTACCGCAACCGTTACTACCACCGCGTGGGCGCCAATGTGGGCGTGTTTTTCGACTACTGAGCCCGGGTGCGTACCGTGAGACAGCGTTTGCGCGAGGCGAGGCTCATCACCACGCAGCACCGGGGCGTGCGCAGCGATGTGTGGACCTGGCGGCATGCCTTGGGGCTGCTGGCCGTGCTGCTGTTGCAGTGGCTGCTGGTCCTGGCGCTTTACGCCTGGGTGCAGGAAGGCTGGCGGCAGGTGCTTGCATGGGCCTGGCCGCAACTGGGTCTGGGCAGCAGCACGCAGGTGAGCCTGGTGAGGGAGTCGCTCTGGAGCCTGAACGTGCCCATCGTGAAAGTGCGCGTCGACACGCCAACGCCGCAGGTGTGGCAGTGGTGGCTGTCGGCGACGGGGGCGGTGGGCTTGCTGGCGGGGTCTTTTGCCATCTCGCGAGAGCGGCTGCCGCTGATTTATCTGATGCGGACGGTGGGTGGACTGTGGCTGCTGGGCATGGTGCTGCACGAGTCCTTCACGGACACATCCAACCTGAGCCTGGCCCATGTCCTGAGCGATCTGCTGAAGGTTGGCGCGGTCATGCTTTGGCTGCTGCCGCCCCTGCATGCACTGGTGCTGTACATCTTTCCGCTTCCGGCAGGCCTGAAGATAGCGGCGACGATTGCGGCGCTCGCGTTTGTGGCGCTGTTCGTGCCTTTGCAGGTTGTCGCGCTGGCCTGGGTGGTGCACCAGGCCGGCAACTTGGTGCTTCTGCCGCTGTACATGCTGGCCACTTTCTTGCCGCATGTCGCCACCCAGTTGGGCATCTACGGTTATTTCATGAGCCTGGCTGATGTGACGCGCTGACCGCGGCGCGAGGCCACGTCGGTGGACCGCAGATCGCTTGTCCGCGCCCATGACGGTGCCCGCGCATGGGAAGTAGTAGTGCGTTCACGCGGCACGGGCTGGGCCGTGGCGCCGCCAGGGGCCTGGCGGGCATCTGGGTATCGCTAACTTGCCGCCGCCTGGCGTTTGCGGCCAGCCTCAGGCCGTGGGCTTTGGGCTGCGGCGCTTGGGGCCGGTGGGCGGTGCGGTGAGCTGGTGCAAGGCATGCCGCAGTGCCTGCGCTGCCACGCCCA
>JAUNTQ010000018.1 GCA_030538605.1 Pseudomonadota bacterium | reverse complement strand
AGATGACGCCGCCGTGGTCGCGCCGACGGTTGACCCAGCCGCACAGGGTGACGGTCTGGCCAATCAGGGCTTCGGCGACAAGGCCGCAGTAATGGGTTCGCATGGAGGACATGATGATGAAGGGGTAGTGAAAGACTTCAGAAACTGCCGGACGCGAAGGACGCAAAGAACTCGCGAAGGACGCGAAAGAACATCTATGGAATGGTTCTTTCAAAAGAAGCTGGGAGATATTGCGCCGAAAGCTCGCGACTTCAAAAAATCGGTCATTCCCGCGCAGGCGGGAATCCAGCCGTGGCACCGGCGCAGACGCTGGATTCCCGCCTGCGCGGGAATGACGGCACGGGCTGATTCGTTCAAGTGCATGGCTTTCGGATCAATGGCAGGGCGTGTCGGCAGGGCGTTTTCAGGGCTCGGAAGCAGGCGGGAGCACAGGGCCGGTGACACCGGGAATTTGCGCCGGGGGCGCGGGCGTGCCGGGGGGCGGCTCGCGCAGCGGCGGCACGACCACGCCCATGGAGATGACGTATTTGAGCGCTTCGTCCACGCTCATCTTCAGCTCCACCACGTCGGCGCGCGGCAGCATGAGGAAAAAGCCCGACGTGGGGTTGGGCGTGGTGGGCACGTAGACGCTGACGTAGTCGCCGCCCAGCTCGCGCGCCACCTCGCCGCCGGGGCGGCCGGTGAGAAAGGCCACCGTCCACGCGCCCTGGCGCGGGTATTGCACCAGCAGGGCCTTGGAAAACGCCTGGCCGCTGCCCGAAAACAGCGTGTCGGACACCTGCTTGACGCTGCTGTAAATGCTGCGCACCACGGGGATGCGCGTCATCAGCCGGTCCCACTGGCGCAGCCACCACTGGCCGAACATGTTGGCCACGAACAGGCCCGTGGACAGCACCACCACCGCCACCAGAATCACGCCCAGCCCGGGAATGCGCCGCAGCTGGTCGGCCAGCGGGGTGAGGCCCGGCACCACGGCTTCGGCGGCGGCCAGCAGGGCCAGAAAAATGCTGTCGAGAATGCCCACCAGCCACAGCAGCACCCACACGGTGACGCCCATGGGCAGCCACACCAGCAAGCCGGTGACGAAGTACTGCCGCAAGCGGGACATCATGGTGGGTGGTGCGGTGGCAGCCGCGTCAGTCGGCGGACGAAGCCTTGCCGCTGCTGGGCGCGGGGGCTGGCGCAGGTGAAGGGGCGGGGGACGGCGATGCGGCGGGCGCGGGCGCGGCGCTGTCGGGCTTGGCCGCAGCGGCACCGTCGGCGGGCTTGTCGGCAGGTTTGCTGTCTTTGCTGCCGCCTTTGTTGCCGTCGCGGAAGTCGGTCACATACCAGCCCGAGCCCTTGAGCTGAAAGCCTGCCGCCGTGAGCTGCTTGGCAAACGCATCGGCCCCGCAGGACGGGCACTGGGTGAGCGGCGCGTCGGACATTTTCTGCAGCACGTCCTTGGCGAACCCGCAGCTGGCGCACTTGTAGGCGTAGATGGGCATGGTGAGGTGAAAAACCTGAAAAGAGGCGGAAACGCGCTGGAAACGCGAAAAACCTTTGATTATAAAAAGGCGGAGGCCGGCGTTGGTGCCGCTGGGTAAACGGCCCCATTCGCGAAGAACGCGAAAGCATTGAGGGACCAACACACGCCGGACAGGCCACCGCCTCGTAGGCTGGGTAGAGCGAAAGCGAAACCCAGCAGACCGGCTCGCCAGAACGCTGGGTTTCGCCTTCGGCTCTACCCAGCCTACAAGGCTGTGTCGAATTAAAATGTGAGCTTCTTGCGTACGTTATTAAACAATTTTCTATAATAAAGTATCTGAAATTGTTTAATAACGTACGCAAGCAGCTCACATTTTCTCAGGCCGCACTGCCCTCATAGTGCCGCACCTGCCCCTTGGTATCAGCCACGAACTGCGGCGCGAGCGAGCCGAACACCATGCCCGCAATGGCCGCCAGCACGCCTGCCAGCTGCTGCGGAAACGCCTCGTGCAGCATCGGGCTGGCCACGAACAGCAGCCACACCCCGATGCCCAGCGCCACCGCCAGCAGCGCGCCCTGCGTGGTCGCGCGCTTCCAGTACACGCCAAAGGCCAGCGGCACGAACGCGCCCACCAGCGGCACCTGATACGCGCCCGCCACCAGCTCGTAAATGGACGAGCCTTCCATCGTGATCGCGTAAATCAGCACGCACACGGTGAACACCAGCACGCTGATGCGCATGGCCTTCAGCGTCTGCTGGTCGCTCATGCCCGGGCGCAGATTGCGCAAGATGTTTTCCACGAACGTGGTCGACGGTGCCAGCAGCGTGGCCGACGCGGTAGACATGATGGCCGACAGCAGCGCGCCGAAGAAGGCCACTTGCAGGCCGATCGGCATGTGCTCCAGCACCAGCGTGGGCAGCACGCGCTGCGCGTCACCGGCCAGCAGCCCCTGCGTCTCGGGCAGCACCATCAGCGCGGCCACCACCACGAACATCGGCACGAAGGCGAACAGGATGTATAGCGTGCCGCCGATGATGGGGCCGCGCACGGCGGTCTTCTCGTCGCGCGAGGACATCACGCGCTGAAACACGTCCTGCTGCGGCACCGAGCCGAGCATCATGGTGATGGCGGCAGCGAAGAAAAACGTCCACTCCTTCAGCCCGCCGGTGGGAAAGAACTGGAACTTGCCTTCGCGCGCGGCGTAGCTGACCACCTCGCGCGCGCCGCCCGCCATGTCGGCGGCAAACCAGGCAATGGCCAGCAGGCCCACGGTGATGACGATCATCTGCACGAAATCGGTCAGCGCCACCGACCACATGCCGCCGTAAAGCGTGTAGACCAGCACCACCGTGGTACCGATGACCATGCCCCAGGCCACCGGAATCGCGCCCTGCGTGAGCAGGTTGAACACCAGCCCCAGCGCCGTGATCTGCGCGCCCACCCAGCCCAGGTAGCTGAAGATGATGATGAGCGAGCACAGCACCTCGATCACGCGGCCAAAGCGCTGGCGGTAATAGTCGCCAATGGTCAGGATGTGGCGCGCATACAGCTTGCGCGCAAAGAAAAAGCCCACCAGCACCAGGCACATGCCCGCGCCAAACGGGTCTTCCACGATGCCGCCCAGCCCGTGCTTGACGAACTCCGACGGCACACCCAGCACCGTCTCCGAGCCAAACCAGGTCGCAAACGTGGTGGCAATCACCACCGCCAGCGGCAAATTGCGCCCCGCCACGGCGTAATCCGCGGTGTTCTTCACCCGCGTGGCGGCATACAGGCCAATGCCGATGGACACCAGCAGATACACAACGATGAAGCTGATCAGCACGGGCGGTCTCCCTCACTCGCTCACGACAAAAATCACGTCAAACGCGCCCATCCCTTTGGGCAGCGCAGGATTTGGCGCGGGATTATCGCTGCTGGTTCGCCCCTCACGGCCCACCACCCACCCTTGAAACCCCCGCGTTTGCCCTTATCATTGGCACTCGTTGGGGTTGAGTGCTAACAACGGCGCTTGGCCCCATCGCCTTGCGGCCGGCTGCCGCTTTTTTGATGCGCAGCAGGGTCAAAAAACCGTTGAATACCTTGTACTTAGGAGCACCCATGAAACTGCGCCCCCTCGCCGATCGCGTGATCGTCAAGCGCCTGGAGAACGAAACCAAGACCGCCTCGGGCATCGTCATTCCCGACAACGCCGCTGAAAAGCCCGACCAGGGCGAAGTCATGGCCGTCGGCCCGGGCAAGAAGAACGACAAGGGCGAAGTCTCTGCCATGAACGTGAAAGTGGGCGACCGCGTGCTGTTCGGCAAGTACAGCGGCCAGACCGTCAAGGTCGATGGCGACGAGCTGCTGGTGATGAAGGAAGACGACCTGTTTGCAGTCGTCGAGAAGTAATCTTTAGCTCAATCTGTTTTTCATAGCATCTTGCGCTTGATTGACGGGCGCTAGAGCGATATTTCATTCATATTTTCAGGAGCCAATCAAATGGCAGCAAAAGACGTAGTTTTCGGTTCTGACGCCCGCGCCCGCATGGTCGAAGGCGTGAACATTCTGGCCAACGCCGTGAAGACCACGCTGGGCCCCAAGGGCCGCAACGTGGTGCTGGAGCGCTCGTTCGGCGCGCCCACCGTGACCAAGGACGGTGTGTCGGTCGCCAAAGAGATCGAGCTGAAAGACAAGCTCCAGAACATGGGCGCGCAGATGGTGAAAGAAGTCGCCAGCAAGACCAGCGACAACGCCGGTGACGGCACCACCACCGCCACCGTGCTGGCCCAGGCCATCGTGCGCGAAGGCATGAAGTACGTGGCCGCCGGCATGAACCCGATGGACCTGAAGCGCGGCATCGACAAGGCCGTGGTGCAGCTGGTTGAGCAGCTCAAGAAAGCCAGCAAGGCCACCACGACGAGCAAAGAGATCGCCCAGGTCGGCTCCATCTCTGCCAACTCCGACGAGTCGATCGGCAAGATCATTGCCGATGCGATGGACAAGGTGGGCAAAGAGGGCGTGATCACCGTCGAAGACGGCAAATCGCTCGACAACGAGCTGGACGTGGTCGAAGGCATGCAGTTTGACCGCGGCTACCTCTCGCCCTACTTCATCAACAACCCCGAAAAGCAGGCCGCGCTGCTGGACAACCCCTACGTGCTGCTGTTCGACAAGAAGATCAGCAACATCCGCGAGCTGCTGCCCACGCTGGAAGCCGTGGCCAAGGCCGGCCGCCCGCTGCTCATCATTGCCGAAGAAGTCGAAGGCGAAGCGCTGGCGACGCTGGTGGTGAACACCATCCGCGGCATCCTGAAAGTGGTGGCCGTCAAGGCGCCAGGTTTTGGCGACCGCCGCAAGGCCATGCTGGAAGACATCGCCATCCTGACCGGCGGCAAGGTCATCGCTGAAGAAGTGGGTCTGAGCCTGGAGAAGGTGACGCTGGCCGATCTGGGCCAGGCCAAGACCATCGAAGTGGGCAAGGAAAACACCACCATCATCGACGGTGCCGGCAAGGCCGACGACATCGAAGCGCGCGTCAAGCAGATCCGCGTGCAGATCGAAGAAGCCACCAGCGACTACGACCGCGAGAAGCTGCAAGAGCGCGTGGCCAAGCTGGCTGGCGGCGTGGCCGTCATCAAGGTCGGTGCCGCGACTGAAGTGGAAATGAAAGAGAAGAAGGCCCGCGTGGAAGACGCCCTGCACGCCACGCGCGCTGCGGTGGAAGAAGGCATCGTGGCCGGTGGTGGCGTGGCGCTGCTGCGCGCCAAGCAGGCTGCGGGCGAGATCAAGGGCAGCAACCCCGACCAGGACGCCGGCATCAAGCTGGTGCTCAAAGCCATCGAATCGCCCCTGCGCGAGATCGTCATCAACTCGGGTGACGAAGCGTCCGTGGTGGTCAACAAGGTGCTGGAAGGCAAGGGCAACTACGGCTACAACGCCGCCAACGGCGAGTATGGCGACATGATCGAGATGGGCATTCTGGACCCGACGAAAGTGACCCGCACCGCGCTGCAAAACGCCGCATCCGTCGCTGGCCTGATGCTGACCACCGAGGCCATGGTCGCCGAAGCACCGAAAGACGACGCCCCCGCAGGCGGCGGCATGCCGGGCGGCATGGGCGGCATGGGTGGCATGGACGGGATGATGTAAATCTCGCCTGCTCTGCTCGCCCCAGGCAGGGGCGGGTGCTGCAAATGAAAGGGCCGCTGGCAACAGCGGCCCTTTTTTCATCACGATTTGCGCAAAAAAGACTTCTCACGACTTACGCAAAAAGGGACTTTCCTACAGGCATTTCCAAGGTGCCGGCAGGTCAAATCTGGCTGAATTGCGTAAGTCCTGCTTCTTCAACCTGGAAACGGCAGTTGAACACGCCCAAGCGTGCCGCGATGGGCGTGCAAGGCTGTCCGACTGGCCTCGTAGCCGATACGCCCATGATGCGCATTCAGCTCTTTTTTCAGGCGCATTGATCGATGCCCAAACTCCTCCGCTCTCTCTGTCACTCGCTTGGCTGGCTGCTGCTGGGGGCGCTGTTGCTGGTGCTGGCCGCTGGCCTGGCTCTGTGGCTGATCAACCGGCATGACGAGCCTTTGCACCATGAGGCAGCGAGCCTGCTGACCTTCAGCCCGCCCGCGCCCGAGGCGATGCGGCGCAATGGCTACTTCACCATGCTGGGCCTGGGCGCGCCGCCGACCGCGGACGCGCACGCTGCGGGTGAGCGCTTTTTTGCCGCGCAAATCCAAGGTCATGAGTGGTTCGAGCGCACGGGCAAGATGAAGTCGTTCGCCGACGCGACCTTCCCCCGCCAACGGGTGCAGCTGTCGCCCATGCAGTGCGGCGCTGAGGTGAGCAGCTGCCGCGCCCATTACGTGCAACACGCCCCGGCCATCCGCGCCGCGTTGGCCGCACACACCAACTTGTTGCAGCGCTACCTGACGCTGCTGGACGCGCCGGTATATGAAGAGGTGCTGCCGCCCTACATCCTGGTCGAATTTCCCGACTACCCGACCTTGATGGCCGTTTCCGAGCTGCTGTCCATGCAAGCGGCCTTGCTGTGGCACGAAGGCCACCCCACGCAGGCGCTGGCCCTGCTGGCCCGCAATGCGCAGTTTCACCAGCGGCTGCGGGCCGGTGCGGGCCACCTGATCGGCGCGATGGTGGCGCTGGCCGCCGACCTGCGGCAGCAGCGCCTGATCGGCAGCCTGCTGCGTGCCGAACCCGCGCTGGCCAACACCTACGCCGCGCAGTGGCAGCACCTGCTGGCGCGCGGGCCGGTCGATCTGACGCCCGCGTTGATGGGCGAACGCAAGTGGACGGCAGCCGTGCTTCACATGGCTGCGCTGGCGTTTCCGCCGGGCGAGGACGCCCCGTGGCACGAGCATGCGCAGCACCGCCTCATGGCGCTGGTGCGCCCACTCGCCTTTCAGCCCAACGCCACGCTGAACCGCGATGTCCGCTACCGGCTTGCGTTCATCGAACTGGGCCGCTCACCGGCCGATCAGTTGGACGCCCATCTGGCCGCCGTGCAGCGCCTGCAACGCCAGTTGCTGGATGAAGACACCGGCTGGCACCGCCTGCTGCGCAACCCGTGGGGCCGCGCGCTGCTGGAGATCGGCGGGCCGGAGCTGATGTATCCCTACATCGAGCGCACCCACGACGTGGAAGGCCACCGCCGCCTGCTGCTTTTGCAATTGGCCGCCTTGCGCGAAGGCGTGGCACCTGCCGACATGCCCGCGTGGCTGGCCGCATCGCCTGCCGATGTGCGCAACCCCTACACCTTGGCGCCGATGGGCTGGGACGCGGCCACGGCCAGCCTGGTGTTTGAAGGCCGGCAGGCGCAAACGCAGAACCCCGGGCAATCACCCACCTACCGCCTGAAGGTGTTCGCGCCCTGACGACGGCGTGGCCTGCGCGGGCCTCGGCAGCTTGGTTACGATCGGTCACTTCTCGTGACCTTTCTTGTGCCCCGCCATGTTCGCTGCGCCCTGCCCCACCGCTTCCCTGCCACGCCGCCAGTGGCTGGCTCTGATGGCTGCTTCGGGAGCTATGGCCTTGCCTGCCGCCACATGGGCGCAGCAGCGGCGGGCGCGGCAGACGGCCAACTACCCCATCGCGCCGGGCAAGTCCTTCTGGCTGCCCGATGTGGTGCCCGCTGCCGGGCCGGTGGTGGCAATGGTCAATCTGCACACGCAGCACGTGCAGGTGTACCGAAACGGCGTGGCCGTGGGTTACTCCAGCGTCAGCACCGGCAAGCCGGGGCACGGCACGCCCACGGGGCTGTTCACGGTGCTGGAAAAGCGGCGGCACCACCGCTCCAACCTTTACAACAACGCACCCATGCCCTGGATGGTGCGGCTGACCTGGGGCGGCATTGCCTTTCATGGCGGCGCGCTGCCGGGCTACCCCGCGTCGCACGGCTGCATTCGCCTGCCGATGGACTTTGCGCCGCGCCTGTTTGGCGCGCTCAAGCGGGGCGACACGGTGGCGGTGCTGCGGCAAGCGCCGACCGACGTGCATCGGCCACTGACGCTGCTCGCGCCCATCGACACGCAGGGCGCGCCGCTGCTGTTGCCCGAAATGGTGGCCACCAGGCCTTGGTGGGCACCTGCAGCGCCTTCGCCTGCCAGCATTCCGGCCAGTGCCCCGGTGGCTGCGCCCGCGCCTGCGGCCCCGCTGTCGCTGCTGGCCAGCTGGTCGCAGCGGCGGCTGTTCGTGCTGCGCGAGGGGCAGGTGCTGGCCGCGGCGGCGCTGCCCGCCAGCGCCACGGCGCAAGCCTTGGGCGGGCAAAGCGTTTTCAGCTGGACGCCCGATGGCGCGTGGCATGCACCCGGCCCGCACGGCATGCAGGCAGACGCTGCGCTGTGGCGGCAGGTGCTGCCCACGGCGGGCGACTTTGCCGAGCGGCTGCGCACGCAGCTCACGCCCGGCAGCACCTTGCTGGCCAGCGCCCTGCCTGCGGTGAGCAACGTGCATGCGGCGGTGTGGTCTTTGAAAAGATGAGCTGTTTGCGTATGTTATTGAACGATTTCACAATGTTTTATATCTGAAATCGTTTTATAACTTGCGCGAACAGCTATAGAATATTCAACCGCGTGAGAGCCAAGCCCCCCTACGATGATCTGCACACGCCTCTCATGGTGCGTCGCATGAGCGATTTCCCCGACACGCTGAACCACCCACCACCGCGTAGGCTGGGTAGAGCCGAAGGCGAAACCCAGCGCTTTCGCGCGCCGGCTTGCCGGGTTTCGCCTTCGGCTCTACCCAGCCTGCAAAGGCGCTGGCCGCAGCAGGAAAAAGAGTCAAGCGCCGGATTCAAGCCCTCAGCCGTGCCAGCAGCGCGGCGGTGGAGGCATCGAGGCCGTCTGCGGGCGCGGTGCCGGTGAGGGCGGCTTCGATGGGCTGGGCGTGGCGCTTGCCCAGCTCTACGCCCCATTGGTCGAAGCTGTTGATGCCCCACAGCGCGCCTTGCACAAAGGTGCGGTGCTCGTACATGGCCAGCAGTGCGCCCAGGCTGCGAGCGCTCAAATCAGGCAGCAGCAGCACGGTGGAGGGGCGGTTGCCGGGGAAGTGGCGCTCGGGCGCGTCGGCGCTGGCCTGGCCGAGCATGAGGGCGCGCGCCTGCGCCAGCGCGTTGGCGAGCAGCTTGGCATGGTGGCCGGGCAGGGTGTGCGCGGCTTCACGCGCCAGCACGAACTCCACGGGCACCACTTCGCTGCCCTGGTGCAGCATCTGGAAGAAGGCGTGCTGGCCGTTGCTGCCCACTTCGCCCCATGTGACGGGCGCGCTGGGCACGGCCAGCGGCTGGCCGTGCGCATCGACGCGCTTGCCGTTGCTTTCCATCTCCAGTTGTTGCAAGTAGGCAGGCAGGCGGCGCAGGCCGTGGTGGTAAGGCGCGATGCAGCGGCTGCCCATGCCGAGGAAGTTGCGATTCCACACGTCGAGCAGGGCGAGTTGCACGGGCAGGTTTTGCGCCAGCGGGGTGTGCACAAAGTGCAGGTCCATCGCGTGGGCACCGGCCAGCAGCTCGGTGAAGGCGGCGCTGCCTGCGGCCACGGCGATGGACAGACCCACGGGCGACCAGAGCGAGAAGCGTCCGCCCACACCGTCGTCAAAGCCCAGGCACTGGCCCGCGCCAAAGGCACGCGCGGCCGCATGGTTGCCGCTGACGGCGATGAAGTGCCGCGCCACATCGCCGCCGCCCTGCGCGCAAAACCACTCGCGCGCCGATGCGGCGTTGCGCAGGGTTTCGGCGGTGCCGAAGGTTTTGGAGACGACGATGAACAACGTGCGCCGCGCGTCGAGCTGCGCCAGCCGCTCGGCGAGCTGGTGGCCGTCCATGTTGCTGACGAAATGCACGCGCGGGCCGCTGGTTTGCCCGGTGGCGCGCAGCGCCTGCACGAGCATGTGCGGCCCCAGGTCAGAGCCGCCGATGCCGATGTTGACCACGTCGGTGATGGCCGCATCGGCGCGCACGCGCTCGGCCAGCGCGAGCATGTCGGCGCGGGTGCGGGCGGCGGCGGCCAAGGTGGCGGCGGTGTCTATCGCTTCATTTTCAGAAGCATTATGCGCTTGTTTGGCGAGCGCTGGCGGCGCATCAGACAGCCAGCGCCAGAGCAGGTGCGTGACGGGCCGCTGCTCGCTCACGTTGATGCGTTCGCCCGCCCGCATAGCCTCGCGCTGCGCTTCAAGGCCGCATTCGTGCGCCAGTTGGTTCAGCAGGCGCTGGGCAGTGGTGTCGATCAGGTTTTTCGACAGATCGGCGTGTATCCGAGCCGCATCGAAAGCGAATGCGGCCACGCGCTGGGCACCTTGGGCGAAGGCGGTGCGCAGCTCAAACGCCTGCGCGCCGCTGAAGGCGCGCTGCTGGTGGGCGCGCAGCGCAGCCCAGACGGCGGTCTGGTCGCAGCGCGGGCGGGTGCGCCAGGGGGCGGTCATCACGCGGCGCGCATCAGGGCGTCGAGCTTTTCGGCGTCGGCGATGAAGGCGCGGATGCCTTCGGCCAGTTTTTCGGTGGCCATGGCGTCCTGATTCAGCGCCAGGCGGAACTGTGCCTCGTCATATTGCACGGCGGGCAGATCGAGCGCGCGGGCGGCTTCGGCATCGAGTGCGCTGTGCAAGGGCGCGTGGCTGGCAGCGAGCTGGGCGAGCAGCTCGGGGCTGATGGTGAGCAAATCGCAGCCGGCCAGCGCGGTGATCTGGCCCACGTTGCGAAAGCTCGCGCCCATCACCTCGGTGGCGATGCCGTGGCGCTTGTAGTGCTTGAAGATGCGGGTGACGGACTGCACGCCAGGGTCGTTTGGCCCGGCCATCGCGGCCTCGTTCCACGCTGCGCCCGCCGCCTTTTTGTGCCAGTCGTAGATGCGGCCGACGAAGGGCGAGATGAGCTTGACCTTCGCCTGCCCGCAGGCGACGGCCTGGCAAAAGGCAAAGAGCAGCGTGAGGTTGCAGTGAATGCCGCGCTTTTCCAGGCGCTCGGCGGCACGAATGCCTTCCCAGGTGGCGGCGATTTTGATGAGCACGCGCTCGGTAGGCACGCCTGCGGCCTGATACAGCTCGATCAGCCGCTCGGCGCGGGTGTAGGTGGCGTCTTCGTCGAATGACAGGCGCGCGTCCACTTCGGTGGACACGCGGCCCGGGATGATGGACAGGATCTCGCAGCCAAAGCGCACAAGCAGGCGGTCAAGCACTTCGTCCAGCGGCTGGCCGCGGTGCGCGGCCACGGTGTCTTTCAAAAGCGGTGCGTAGTCGGGCTTTTGCACCGCTTTGAGGATGAGCGACGGATTGGTGGTGGCGTCCTGCGGCTGAAACTGGGCCAGTTGCTTGAAGTCGCCCGTATCGGCGACGACGGTGGTGAGCTGTTTGAGGGCGTCGAGCTGGTTCATGGGGCGGGATTATCCCGCCTGCCGCGCTCGCCGCCGCTCAAGCTCAGAAACCCGCCAGCACCGAGCCTTTGAACTCGTCCTGAATGAACTTGCGCACCGGCTCCGACTGGTAAGCCTTGACCAGCGCAGCTACCCAGGGCTGGCCCTTGTCTTGCTCGCGCACCACCAGCACGTTCACGTAAGGGCTTTTCTCGCTTTCCAGCGCAATGGCGTCGCGCTGCGGATTCAGCCCGGCAGACAGGGCAAAGTTGGTGTTCACCGCCGAGGCGTCCAGGTCATCGAGCGAGCGCGGCAGTTGGGCGGCGTCCAGCTCGACGAAGCGCAGGCGCTTGGGGTTGTCCACCACGTCGAGCGGCGTGGCACGCAGGCCCGCGCCCGCCTTCAGCTTGATGAGGCCCTGCTCTTGCAGCAGCAGCAGCACTCGCCCGCCGTTGGTGGGGTCGTTGGGGATGCCAAAGCGCGCGCCGCTTTTCAACTCGTCCAGCTTCTTGACCTTTTTGGAGTAGATGCCGATGGGGAAGTTGACCGTGCGGCCCACGCTGACGAGTTTGTAGCCGCGGTCTTTCACCTGCTGGTCAAGATAGGGCTGGTGCTGGTAGCTGTTGGCGTCGAGATCGCCTGCGGACAGCGCGGCATTGGGCTGCACGTAGTCGCTGAACTCGACGATCTGGATGGCAAGACCCTCCTTGGCGGCCACTTGCTTGACCTGCTCCATCACCTGCGCGTGCGGCCCCGCCGTCACGCCCACCTTGATGCTGCGCTTGTCCTGCGCCAGCGCCGCGCCCGCCAGACTGGCCGACAGGGACAGGGCGGCGACGGTTTGCAGCCACAGACGTTTGTTCATGAGAAAACTCCTTGGGTTGAAAAAACGAAAGCCCGTAGGCTGGGTAGAGCCGCAGGCGAAACCCAGCGCTCTGGCGAACCGGCTTGCCGGGTTTCGCTGCGCTCTACCCAGCCTACGAAGATGTGCGCATGCACAGGCCGACTCAGGGGGCCTTGTGGTTCATGCGCCGCACGGCCCAGTCGCCCAGGCTCTGGATGAGCTGCACGAACACGATGAGCACCAGCACCACGGCCAGCATCACGTCGGGCAAGAAGCGCTGGTAGCCATAGCGAATGCCCAGATCGCCCAGCCCCCCGCCGCCAATGGCACCGGCCATGGCCGAGTAGCCCGTGAGGCTGACCAGCGTGATGGTCAGCCCCGCCACGATGCCGGGTAGCGCCTCGGGCAGCAGCACCTTGAACACGATTTGCGGGGTGCTGGCGCCCATGGCCTGCGCAGCTTCGATGAGGCCCGCGTCCACCTCGCGCAGCGATGCCTCGACCAGCCGCGCCACAAAGGGCGCTGCCGCAATCGTCAGCGGCACCACCGCCGCTGCCGTGCCGATGGACGAGCCGGTGATGAAGCGCGTGAACGGAATGATGGCCACCAGCAAGATGATGAAAGGCGTCGAGCGCACGGCGTTCACCACGCCGCCCACCACCTTGTTCAGCGGCCCGTTTTGCAGCACGCCGCCCTGGTCGGTAAGACGCAAAAACACGCCCAGCGGAATGCCGATGGCCGCGCCCGCCACGCCCGAGATGCCCACCATCACCACCGTCTCCCACAGCGAGGTGGCAAACAGCGCCAGCATGGCGGATGAAAAGTTGTCGAACATGGCGTTTACCCCTCCTGGCTATTCGTGGTGGCTTCGGTGGCTTCGCTTGTGGCGTCCTGCACCTGCACGCCACTGGCCGTCAGCCCCTGCACCACGGCCTGCACCGCAGGCGCGGGGCCGCTGGCGTAGATCGCCAGCGCGCCAAAGGTGCTGCCCTGAATTTCGTCCATCTGCCCATGCAGGATGCTCACGTCCACGCCGTGCTCGCGAATCAGGCGCGACAGCAGCGGCTGCTCGGCCCGCTCGCCCGCGTACACCAGGCGCAGCAGCCGCCCGTCGCGCCCCGCAGGCAGTGCCGCACGCAGCCGCGCCGTGTGCGTGCGCACGCTGGCAGGCAGGCTTTGCGGCAGGATTTCGTCGATCAGGCTGCGCGTGATGGCCTCGCGCGGGCGGGTGAACACGTCGAGCACCGCGCCCTGCTCCACCACGCGGCCCGCCTCCATCACGGCCACGCGGTGGGCGATCTGCTTGATGACCTGCATCTGGTGCGTGATCAGCACGATGGTCAGGCCCAGCTCGCGGTTGATTTTTTGCAGCAGCGCCAGAATCGAGCGCGTCGTCTCGGGGTCAAGCGCGCTGGTGGCCTCATCACTGAGCAACACCTTCGGCTGGCTGGCCAGCGCGCGCGCAATGCCCACGCGCTGCTTCTGCCCGCCGCTGATTTGCGCCGGATAGCGGTCGGCCAGCGCGGCCAGGCCCACCAGATTCAGCAGCGGCTCCACGCGCGCGCGGATGTCGGCCTTGCCCATGCCCGCCAGCTCCAGCGGCAGCGCCACGTTGTCGGCCACCGTGCGGGAAGACAGCAGGTTGAAGTGCTGGAACACCATGCCGATGTCGCGCCGCGCCGCGCGCAGGCCATTGGCGTTGAGCGCCGTCAAATCCGTGCCCGCCACGCGCACCTGGCCGTGCGTGGGTCGGTTGAGCAGGTTGATGCAGCGCACCAGCGAGCTTTTGCCCGCGCCGCTGCGCCCGATGATGCCGAACACCTCGCCCGGCTCGATGCGCAGACTCACACCGTGCAGCGCGCGCACCGGCCCGCGCGGGCCAGGGTAATCCAGATCGATCCCGTCCAGCCCGATCATGGGCGCGGCCAGCGCCGCACCTGGCGACGCCACGCGCGGGGCCTGCGGCTGCGCCAAAGGCGCTGCGGCGAGAAGAGAAGAAGACGACATGGGCAGATACGCGCTTTTGAAAAAGGCCAAAACACAAACCGCCCAGGGCGGGCGGCAAGGGCGCGATCCTAGGGCAAACCCTTAAACACTCAAAACAATAAAAAGTTGTTTTGTTATGCCTGCCATGCCATGAAGCGGCGGCGGTGTGCGGGCGTTGGCTGGGCTGCTGGCGCTGGCGGAATCCCTGCGGGGTTCCGCCCTACGGGGAGCTGAGGTTTTGCTCCCTCTCCCTGAAGGGCTTGTGCAGGCACACCTCTTGGTAGGCTGGGTAGAGCGCAAGCGAAACCCAGCAACCCAGCTCGCGAGAACGCTGGGTTTCGCCTTCGGCTCTACCCAGCCTACAAGGCGATGGTCTGCACTCTGTAAAAAAGAGAGCTGCTTGCGTATGATTTAAAACGATTTCATATACAAAACATATTTAAATCATTTTAAACCGTACGCAAGCAGCTCCTGTTTTTTATCTGATGCGTGCAGGGGTTGTCACCACGCGCTCAGATGCGCCCTTCTTCCACCGCGTGGCAGGCCACCTGGATGGTGCCGACGGTGAGGCGCTCGGGGCGCTGGGTGCGGCAGCGCTCGTTGGCGTGCGGGCAGCGCGGGTGAAAGGTGCAACCGGGGGGCGGGTTGAGCGGGTTGGGCACTTCGCCTTGCACGGGGGTGCGCGCGCGGCCGGTGTCGTGCATCTTGGGGATGGCGTCGAGCAGCATGCGCGTGTAGGGGTGCAGCGGCGCGCTAAACAGCTCGCGCTTGGGGGCCAGCTCGACGATGCGGCCCAGGTACATCACGCCCACGTGGTCGCTCACGTGGCGCACCACAGCCAGGTTGTGGCTGATGAACAGGTAGGTGAGCTGGCGCTCGCGTTGCAGGCGCTTCATGATGTTGAGCACCTGCGCCTGTACCGACACGTCGAGCGCGCTGGTGGGTTCGTCGCACACCAGAAACTCCGGCTGCGTGGCGAGCGCGCGCGCAATGGAGATGCGCTGGCGCTGCCCGCCGGAGAACTGGTGCGGGTACTTCACCATGTCGGCGGGGGCCAGGCCCACCGATTGCAGCAGCTCGCCCACGCGCGCTTGCAGCGCGGCTTTGCCCGAGACCAGGCCGTGCTCGCGCATAGGCTCGGCGATGATGTCGGCCACCTTCCAGCGCGGGTTCAGGCTGGCGTAGGGGTCTTGAAAAATCATCTGGATACGCTCGCGCAGCTTGCGCGCGCGCTCGCCCCCGGCCTTGAAGACGGCCTGCGTGTCTTGCCCGTCGAACTGGAAGCCGCCGCGCGTGGGTTCGTACAGGCCCACCAGCAGGCGCGCCACGGTGCTTTTGCCACAGCCCGATTCGCCCACCAGCGCCAGCGTCTGACCTTTGTGGATGGTGAAGCTGACTTCGTCCACCGCGTGCAGCAACTGGCGCGACTTGCCTTCAAGCAGGCGGTTGAGCAGCGGGGGCGAGACGTCGAAGGTTCTGGCGAGCTTGTCGGCGCGCACCAGGGGTTGGCCCTCGGGCTGGGGGGTTTGGGTGGGCGGGGTGTGTTCAAGGACGGCGCTCATGCCTGTGCCTCCTGGGTGGCTGCGGGGTTTGGCGCGCGCGCGTCGTGCAGCCAGCACGCGGCTTGCGTGGCACCGGCGGCCATCAGGTCGGGGCGCTCGGCACGGCAGCGGTCGAACACCTGCGGGCAGCGCGGGTTGAAGGCGCAGCCGCGCGGAATGGCGTTCAGGCGCGGCATGGCACCGTCGATCTGGTTGAGTTCGTCGCGGTCAACCGCCATGTCGGGAATGGCCGCCATCAGGCCCGCCGTGTAGGGGTGCGCGGGTTGGTTGATGACCTCGTGAACGGGGCCGATCTCGGCCACGCGCCCGGCGTACATCACGGCCACGCGGTCGCAGGTTTCGGCGATCACGCCCATGTCGTGCGTGATCAGCATCACCGCCGCGCCGCGCTCGCGGCACACTTTTTTCAGCAGGCTGATGATTTGCGCCTGAATGGACACGTCGAGCGCCGTGGTCGGCTCATCGGCCACGATGAGCTTGGGCTCGGCAGCCAGCGCCAGCGCAATCACCACGCGCTGGCGCATGCCGCCCGAGAACTGGTGCGGGTAGTGGTCAATGCGCTGCTCGGCGGCCGGAATGCCGGTGTCTTTCAGCAGCTCGATGGCGCGCTGGCGCGCATCGGCTGCGCCCAGGCGCAAATGGGTCTGGATGGTCTCGACAAGCTGGCGGCCCACGGTGTACAGCGGGTTGAGCGAGGTGAGCGGGTCTTGAAAAATCGCGCCGATCTTGCGCCCGCGTATGTGGCGCATCTGCTCGTGGCCCAGGTTGTCGATGCGCTGGCCCTCCAGCACGATCTGCCCGCCGGCCACGCGGCCAGGCGGCTCCAGCAGGCCAATGATGGACGCGCCGGTGAGCGACTTGCCCGCACCCGACTCGCCCACCACGCCCAGGATTTCGCCCGGCGCGATCTCGAACGAAATGTCGTCCAGCGCGCGCAAGGTGCCGCGCCGGTGCGGAAATTCAACGATGAGGTTCTGGACTTGGAGCAGGGACATGGGTGGGAACTCTCATTGACTCATTTTTTAATGGCTTTTGGCGCAAACCAACAAGGCGCAAAAACCTGTTTCTTCCAAAAAACCAGCGGCTCGAAAAATCCGTCATTCCCGCGCAGGCGGGAATCCAGTGTTTGCGCCTGTGCCACGGCTGGATTCCCGCCTGCGCGGGAATGACGGGTTAGGTGCCAAGGTGGGGCGTCAATTCAGCCTGGGGTTCAGCGCATCGCGCAGCCAGTCGCCCAGCAGGTTCACGCTCAGCGCAATCAGCACCAGCATCAGACCGGGGAAGATGGTGATCCACCACTCGCCTGAGAACAGGTAGTCGTTGCCCACGCGAATCAGCGTGCCCAGCGACGGCGAGGTGGGCGGCACGCCGACGCCCAGAAAGGACAGCGTGGCCTCGGTGATGATGGCCGTGGCCACCTGGATGGTGGCCAGCACCAGCACCGGCCCCATCACGTTGGGCAGCACGTGCTTGAGCATGATGCGCAGCGAGGGCACGCCGGTCACGCGGGCGGCCTGCACGTATTCCTTGCCGCGCTCGACCATGGTGCTGCCGCGCACCGTGCGCGCGTACTGCACCCAGCCGGTGAGCGAAATGGCCACGATCAGCACGCCGAAGGCGAGCGACTCGTGCGCGTTGGGAAACAGCGCGCGGCCCACGCCCGCAATCAGCAGCGCCACCAGAATGGCGGGAAACGAGAGCATCACGTCGCACACGCGCATGAGAAAGCTGTCTACCCAGCCGCCCTTGAAACCGGCCACCAGCCCCAGCGCCACACCCACCACTACCGAGATGAGCACCGAGGCTAGGCCCACCACGAGCGAGATGCGCGCGCCGTAGATCAGCGCCGAGAGAATGTCGCGCCCCTGGTCGTCGGTGCCCAGCAGATAGCGCCACCTGCCCTCTTCGTACCAGGCGGGCGGCAGGCGCGCGTCGCTCAGCTCCAGCGTGGTCAGGTCGAACGGGTTGTGCGGTGCCACCCAGCCGGCAAACAGGGCGCAGAACATGCACACGAAGGCGATCAGCGCGGCCACGATGGCCGTGGGCGAGTGGCGGAAGCTGTGGCCGATATCGCTGTCGAGCCAGCGGGAAACGAAGTTGCTCATGTTGTTGTTACGTTCGGGTCATGCAGCAAGGCGGCGAACCGCTTTATTGCTCCAGAAGTTGCTTTCGCGGCGACAGACTTTCATGGGTTTTTGCGTAAGCCCCGTTGAAGAAACCCGTCATTCCCGCGAAGGCGGCAATCCAGCCGCAACCTTGGTGCAGACGCTGGATTCCCGCCTTCGCGGGAATGACGGTACAGGCCGACTCGTTCAAGTGGAGGGCTTTCGCATCCATAGCGCCTCATCAGGCTCGTCACTTCTTGACGGTGATCCACTTGAAGAAGAGGAAGTTGTCGGCCAGTTGCACCAGGTCGATCTTGTTGCTCACGCCCCAGGCCAGCGACTGCTGGTGCAGCGGCAGGTGGCCAATGTCGTCCATGTGCATCTGGAAGGCTTCTCGAATCAGTTCATCGCGGCGGGCGGGGTCGGTTTCGGCACCCACCTTCACGGTGAGTTCGTCCACCTTCGGGTTGCAGTAGCTGCCCAGATTGAACTGGCCCGAGCCGGATTTCTCGTCCACGCAGCGCATGAGCGCGTTCAGGGGGTTGAACGAGTCGTAGCTGGACGGTGCCCAGCCCAGCAGGTAGAAGCTGGTGTCGCGCCGCAGAATCTTGGGGAAGTAGGTGCCCTTGGTTTCGGCCTGCAGGTTGATCTTGACGCCGATGCGTGAGAGGTTGGCCGCCACGGCCTGGCAGATTTGCGCGTCGTTCACGTAGCGGTCGTTCGGGCAGTTCATGGTCAGCTCGAAGCCGTCGGCGTAGCCTGCCTCGGCCAGCAGCTTGCGGGCGGCATCGGGGTCGTAGGGCAGGCGCTTGTCCTGCGCGGCGGCCCAGCCGTTGATGCCGGGGCCGACCATCAGCCCGGTGGGGCGCGAGGCGTCGCGCATCACGGTCTTCTTGATGCCCTCGATGTCGATCGCCTGGTAGAACGCCTGGCGCACGCGCTTGTCCTTGAAGGGGTTCTTGCCCTTCACGCTGGAGAACTGCAGCTCGTCGCGCTTCTGGTCCATGCCCAGGAAGATGGTGCGCAGCTCGGGCGCGACCATGGCGCGTGTGCCGGCGTTGCTGTTGACGCGCGGAATGTCCTGCACGGGCACCGGCTCCATCACGTCGACCTGGCCCGACAGCAGCGCCGCCACGCGGGTGGACGGGCTGGCGATGGGGGTGAAGATGATTTCCTGCGCGTTGCCGTCCACCTTGTCCCAGTAGCGCGCGTTGCGCACGAAGGTGGTGCGCACGCCTGGCTGGCGCTCGCGCACGTGGTAGGGGCCGGTGCCGTTGGTGCGGAACGAGGCGGTGTTTTCAACCCCCTTGCGGCGGTCCACCGGGCGCGTGGCGTTGTTTTCCTCGCTCCACTTCTTGCTCATCATGAGCATTTGCGGCAGCCCTTGCGGAAAGACGAGCAGCGGGGCCTTGGTTTCGATCTCCACGGTGTGCGTGTCGATCTTGCGCACTTCCTTGATGTCGTTGGTGTAGGCCTTCATGTCGCTGCCGTCGCCCGCCATGCGGCCCACGCTGAACACCACGTCGTCTGCGGTGAAGGGCGAGCCGTCATGAAACACCACGCCTTTGCGCAACTCGAAGCGCCACACCGTGGGCGAGACCTGCTGCCACGAGGTGGCCAGCAGCGGGGTGAGCTTCATCTGCTTGTCGCGCCCCACCAGCGGCTCGTAGACGTTGGCCATGGTGCTGATTTGCAGCGACTCGTTGAGCGAATGCGGGTCCATCGACAGCGCGTCGCCCTGGTTGGCGATGCGCACCGTCTGCGCCTGTGCAGCCATGTGCCCGGCGGCCAGTGCCAGCGCCAGAGCGCCGAGCTTGATGTGATGCAGCGTTGTTTTCATGCGTGTCTCCTTTGTTGCGTGATGGGCGCTTTCAATGCCCGCCTGCCTTGCCTACGCGCAGGCGCGGATCCACCACCACGTAGAGCATGTCCACGATGAGGTTGATGAACACGAAGATGAGCGCGATCAGGCACAGATAGGCCGCCATGACGGGCACGTCGGCAAACGTGACGGCCTGGATGAACAGCAGCCCCATGCCCGGCCACTGGAACACCGTCTCGGTGATGATGGCAAACGCGATCAGCCCGCCCAGCTGCAGGCCGGTGATGGTCATCACGGGCACCAGCGTGTTTTTCAGCGCATGGCCGAAGTGGATGGTGCGGTCGGTGAGGCCGCGGGCGCGGGCGAACTTGATGTAGTCGGTGCGCAGCACCTCCAGCATCTCGGCGCGCACCAGGCGCATGATGAGCGTGAGCTGGAAGATGGCCAGCGTGATCGCGGGCAGTATCAGGTGCTTCCATCCATTGAGCGTCAAAAGGCCGGTGGTCCACCAGCCAAGCTGCACCGTCTCGCCCCGCCCGAAGCTGGGCAGCCAGCCCAGCCACACGGAAAAAATCAGAATCAGCAAGATGCCAATCAAAAAGGTGGGCAGCGACACGCCCAGCAGCGACACCGTCATGAACACCTGGCTCAAGAAGGTGCCGCGCTTCAGGGCCGCGTAAACCCCCATCGGAATGCCCACGGCCAGCGCCAGCACGGCGGCCACCAGCGCCAGCTCCAGCGTGGCAGGAAAGCGCTCGCCAATCAGGCGCGACACCTTGGCACCCTGGCGCAGGCTCAGGCCAAACTCGCCCTGTACCGCATTGAGCAGAAAGTGCCAGAACTGCACGAAGAAGGGCTGGTCGAGCCCGAGATCGGCCCGCATCTGCCGAATCTGCTCGGCCGTGGCGTCTTGCCCCAGCAAGAAGGTGACCGGATCACCCACGTACTGAAACAGCAAGAAGGCGATGAAGGCCACCGAAACCATCACGATGGCGGCCTGGATCAGGCGGCGAAAAATGAATGCGAGCATGGGAAAGAAGCAAAGGCGCTGAATGCGTCGGGAAACGGTGTCCGAGCCCATTCAGGCGCCCGGGCGGCATGGCGACCGCGTGCGTAAATCAAGGCACCGTGAGCACCGCCCATCAGCCATGCCCAAGCCAACCGCCGAAAGGCAAGGGCTGGATGCAAGCGCACGCCGACCGGCAGCACCGTCATTATCTGCTTGCACGGCAGCGCCCCATGCACCAAGAAAAAAGGCGCCACAAGCGGACGCCATTGGTCTAGAAAATCATCCGTACCCTGCCACCGCCATCTTTGGGCCGGTGCGCCCCCGAGCCAGCATGCGCATTCGGCTCGGGAAGCGGTGCGGTGACCACAGGGCACCTGGCGGCACCATCAGAACCGATGGCGCATCCCCACCGTCACGCCCCAACGGGACTTCGCCCCGTTCGCACGGTTGTCGCGCGCGCTCGCCAGGCTCACATGCTCGCCACTGAGCGTGGTGCGATCCACGCCGAAATAAGCGTCGGTTCGCTTGGAAAACGCGTAATCGGCAACCAGAAGGATGAAGTTCGCATGCGCCTTGGCGGCATCGGAATGGCCGGTCTGGCGTGCACGCCAGTAGTGCACGCCCAGGTTCAATTGCGGCGTGAGCTGGTAGTTGACGCCCGCCGTGGCCATCTGGCGCTTGTTGGCAGCCAGGAAGCCCGCGCCGCCGAAACCACCATTGGTATTGCCACCCCAGAACGAGGCCAGCACGGCCATGTCGATGGGAGACAGACCGCTGTCGGCCTTGTTCTCGCCGTAGCCGAGGTTGAAATACCAGGGGCCTGTGCGGTAGGAGCCGCCCACGGTCCAGCCCTTGAGGTGCTTGCCTGAGCCGAACTCGTAATCGAGATAGCCTGCGCCAGCCGCCCAGCCGCCTTGGGCATAGCGGATGTAGCCGCCCTTGGTTGCGCCGCCCGTGGGGCCGCCGTCGTTGCGGGTGGAGTATTGCAGGGCACCGCGCACGGGGCCGACTTCGATCGTGTACTTGAGCGCGCTGCTGGTGCGTGCGCCCAGCGAGAAACCGATTTCGGGCTTGTACGCATCCATGTAGGGCGAATAGGGAAAGGACGCATAGGTGGATGTCACCAGGTCGAACAGCACGTTCCACTGCCGCCCCATGGTGACGCGGCCGAAGCTGCTGCTTTGCAGACCCACCCAGGCGAGCTGCCAGCCATCGGTGGGCGATGCGGGCGGGCCGCTGACCGAGCCGTCTTGCGCGTTGATGCGCTGCTCGAAGTTGGCAATGGCGCGCAGGCCGTTGCCCATGTCTTCGTTGACGTTGATGCCGATGCGGCTTTGGGAAAAGCCGCCGCCAATCATGCGCGTGAGCGAACGCTTGTGCGAGCCGGATTCCGCCGTACCTTCATTGGTGGTGTGGCGATAGGCCAGATCAACGATGCCATAGAGCTGCACGCTGGACTGCGCGAGCGCCGGTGACGCCAGCACTGCGCCGGTCACCGTCAAAAAAATTGCCTTCTTCATGCTGCCTTTCTCCCTCGCGTGAGCAGTGGTTGTGTAGCCTGTATTTTGATCACATCCTCTGACAAGTTTTCCTAGCGATATCCCGCAAATGTTTGTTTTTTACCACGGTTTGTGACATTTATGCGACACAGACATTTTCACGCCGTCGCTCCAAATCCTGGAAGAAGTGCGGTTTTCTGGTGACGCAGCGGTATTCGCACATATAAATCGCGCATAAAAAAAAGAGGGCCCGAAGGCCCTCTTTCCTGTTTGCCTGACACCGGAGGGGGTCAGGCCAGCAGCTCACAACGATCAGAAGTTGTGACGCACGCCCAGACCGTAGTTGTTCTCGCCGTCGAAGCGCAGGTAGGCTGCGTAGAAGAACGTGCGCTTGGACAGAGCGTACTTGCCCTCGACCACGCCGTTGGTGTACTTCTTGCCAGTCCACTCGTTCTTGGTGTCGCGGGTCACGTCAACGGTCAGGCCGAAGGCACCGAAGTTGGCACCGGCACCCAGACCGAAGCCGCGACGAACGGCTTTGTTCTGGTTGGAAGCGCTGGTGTAGGAACCAGCCAGCGCGAAGCTGCCGAAGCTGTACTTGCCGCCGACTTGGTAGTTGGTCTTGCTGTTGCCGCCTTTGTTAGCGGAAGCGCCGATGGCGATGGGGCCGTTGCTGTACGACAGAGCGGCATCCCAGGAAGCCTTGTCCAAGCCGGTGTCGTTCTTGGTGACGTAGGCCACAGCAGCGGTGAAGCCACCAAAGTTGGGGGAGATGTAGGCGAACGCGCTGTTGGCACGAGCACCAGCACCAGCGTAACCGTAGGTGTTGCCCAGCACGGAGTAGTTGGCGGTGCCGGTCAGTTCATAGGTGGCGATCGAGTTGAACGTGGGGGTCAGCTGACGGCCCAGCTTGACGGTACCCCAGTTGCCACCCAGCCACATTTCGGCACGACGGCCCCACATGGTGCCACCGGAAGAGGCTTGTGCGCCGTTGTCCAGATCCAGGCCGGATTCGAACTGGAAGCCAGCCTTCAGGCCGCCACCCAGGTCTTCCACACCGCGGAAGCCGATGCGGCTGGTGCCGTTGTTCATGGTGCTGGCGCTGGTGAACTCGACCTTGCCGGAAGCGTCGTTGGTGCCCAGGCCGGGGCTCTTGATGCGGCCCACGCCAGCGTCTGCCACGCCGTACAGGGTCACGGAGGATTGGGCCATGGCGGCGCCAGACAGGCCCAGAACAGCCAGGGCGATGAGCGATTTCTTCATTGCAGGTTCTCCAAGGTTGAATACAGGTCGCCGGCGCCTTCTCAGGGGCTGGAATCGGGCCACCAAGCCCGACTGATCCGGCACAACCCCCCCAATCGGGAAGTTGCCTCTATTGCACCTAACATCGCGTCAACATGCAAAGGTTTCCGACATGTTTGGGACCGTTGAAGGCCATTCTGTTGGCTGGCGACAACACAGCCGGGATGGCGGCCTGCCGAACTTGGCAAAAAAGGGCTGCAAGCATGAAACGGGCCAGACCTGCCTGGTCACTTGCTCGACAAGAGAGGGTTATCCCTTACCATTGCCCCATGATGAGCCTGACCGATCGCCTGTTGTCTGCCGTTGACGGCAGTTTGCGCACGCTGTTTGCGCGTCCGCGCGCGTCGCGCCCCAGCCCGGCGCAGGATGTGGATGCCGATGCAGGGCTGACGGAGGCGGAGCAGCGGCTTTCAGGGGCGCTGATGCGGGTCAACCACGTGGGTGAGGTGTGTGCGCAGGCGCTTTACACGTCGCAGGCGCTGATGACGCGTGACGATGCCCTGCGCCAGCAGCTGGATGCGGCTGCGCGCGAGGAGACCGACCACCTGGCCTGGACGCGTGAGCGGCTGGATGCGCTGGGTGAGCGGGCTTCGCTGCTGAACCCGCTGTGGTATGCGGGTGCTTTCGGCATCGGGCTGCTGGCGGGGCGCCTGGGGGGCGACCGGCTGAGCCTGGGCTTTGTGGTGGAGACGGAGCGCCAGGTGGAGGCGCATCTGGCCAGCCACATGGACCGTTTGCCTGCGGGCGATGCGGCGTCGCGCGCGGTGGTGGCGCAGATGAAGGAGGACGAGGCGCGTCATGCGGAGGATGCGCTGCACGCGGGCGGTGTGTCGCTGCCGGCGCCGGTGCGGGGGCTGATGCGGGTGGCGGCGAAGGTGATGACGGTGACGGCGCACCGGGTGTGACGGGCGCTTGAGTCAAGCAATCTGACTCAAAAAAATGAGCTGTTTGCGTAGTTTATTAAACAATTTCATTGTGATTTATATATGAAATCGTTTCATAACCTGCGCAAGCAGCTATGTTTTTATCCATACCAAGTACACACCACACCCCGGCGGCGTGCCCTGCCGCTCAGTCCAGCCGCGCGCCGGATTGCTTGACGACCGGGGCCCATTTGGCGGTTTCGGCCTTGATGAAGGTTTCGAATTCGGCGGGGCTTTCGGGGTGGGCCACGGCACCTTGTTCGGCCATTTGCTTGGCGACTTCGGGCTTGGCGAGCGATTTGACGACGGCGGCGCTGAGCTTGGCGACCACGTCGGGCGGGGTTTTGCGGCTGGTGAACAGGCCGAACCATGAGGTGGCCGCGTAGCCGGGCACGCCTGCTTCGGCGATGGTGGGCAGGTCGGGCATTTCGGCGCTGCGCTTGTCGGTGGTGACGGCCAGCGCGCGCAGCTTGCCTGCGCGCACGTGGGCGATGGCCGAGGGCATGTTGTCGAACATGACGTCGGTGGCACCGCCCAGCAGGTCGGCGATGGCGGGGGCGCTGCCTTTGTAGGGGACGTGGGTCATGTCGACCTTGGCCAGCGCCTTGAACAACTCGCCCGAGAGGTGGATGGAGGTGCCGTTGCCCGAGGAGGCCATGTTGACTTTGCCGGGGTTGGCCTTGGCGTAGTCGATCAGCTCCTGCACGGTTTTGTAGGGACGCGAGGGATGGACGACGAGCATGTTGGGCACCATGGCCACGCGGCTGATGGGGGCGAAGTCGCCCAGCGGGCTGTAGGGCAGGTTGCGGTAGAGGGCTTCGTTGATGGCGTGCGTGCCGACGGTGCCCATGAACAGGGTGTAGCCGTCTGCCGCCGCACGCGCGGCGGCTTGCGCGCCGATGTTGCCGCCTGCGCCTGCGCGGTTGTCGATGACGATGGGCTGGCCCAGCTCGCCTTCCAGCGATTTGCCCAGGATGCGGGCGAGGATGTCGGTGGTGCCCCCGGCCGAGAAGGGCACGACGAGGGTGATGGGCCGGGCGGGATACGCGGCCTGCGCCAGCGCGGCGCCGGGCAGCATGGCGGCCAGCGCCAGGGCAGCGGCGGCGGTGAGGGCGCGGCGGCGGGGGGATGAGGGGGTCATGTGATGTCTCCTGGTGATTGAAGTGAAAAGGGGGACGGCAGCGATGCCAGCCGCGCGGCGGTGCGAAGGTGGGCGGCCCTCACCCCAAGCCTCTCCCAAAGGGAGAGGGAGCAAAACCGGGGGACGGCGGAAACCGCGCGGTGCCTGGTCAGACTTTTTCGAGCACCAGCGCAATGCCCTGCCCCACGCCGATGCACATGGTGCACAGCGCGTATTGGCCGCCTTGCGCGTGCAGGCGGTTGACGGCGGTGGTGGCCAGGCGCGCGCCGGATGCGCCCAGCGGGTGGCCCAGGGCGATGGCACCGCCCCAGGCGTTGACGCGGGCGTCGTCGTCTTTCAGACCCAGCATGCGCAGCACGGCCAGGCCTTGGGCGGCGAAGGCTTCGTTGAGTTCGATCACGTCGATCTGGTCGAGCTTGAGGCCGGTGAGGGCCAGCACCTTTTCGGTGGCGGGCGCGGGGCCGATGCCCATCACGCGCGGGGGCACGCCGGCCACGGCCATGCCGACCACGCGGGCTTTCGGCGTCAGGCCGTATTGGGCGGCGCTGGCTTCGTCGGCCAGCAGCAGCGCACACGCGCCGTCGTTCACGCCGCTGGCGTTGCCTGCCGTCACCGTGCCGTCGGGCCGCACCACGCCTTTGAGGCTGGCGAGCTTTTCAAGGCTGGTTTCGCGCGGGTGTTCGTCGGTGTCGACGAGCACCGGGTCGCCTTTGCGCTGCGCAATGCTCACGGGCGTGATCTCGCGTGCCAGGTGGCCGGCCTTTTGCGCGGCCACGGCGCGCTGCTGGCTGGCCAGGGCCATCTTGTCTTGCGCTTCGCGCTCGATCTTGTAATCGGTGGCCACGTTCTCGGCGGTTTCGGGCATCGAATCGACGCCGTATCGCGCCTTCATCAGCTTGTTGATGAAGCGCCAGCCGATGGTGGTGTCGTAGACCGCGTTGGCGCGGCTGAAGGCGCTTTCGGCCTTGGGCATGACGAAGGGCGCGCGGCTCATGCTCTCGACGCCACCGGCGATCATCAGGCCCGCTTCGCCTGCCTTGATGGCGCGCGCGGCGGTGCCCACGGCGTCCAGGCCCGAGCCGCACAGGCGGTTGAGCGTGGCACCGGGCACTTCCAGCGGCAGGCCCGCCAGCAGGCTGGCCATGTGGGCGACGTTGCGGTTGTCTTCGCCCGCCTGGTTGGCGCAGCCGTAGATCACGTCGGTGACCGCTGCCCAATCCACCTGGGGATTGCGCGCCATCAGGGCCTTGAGCGGGATGGCGCCCAGGTCGTCGGTGCGCACGCTGCTCAGGGCACCGCCGTAGCGGCCAAAGGGGGTGCGGATGGCATCGACGATGAAGGCTTGTTTCATACTGAGTTTCCTATAAAAAATATAGCTTCTTGCGCCCGTCAGACGGGCGATTGCGGCTTAAATTGCCAATATCGGCTGACCCACAAGCGCTTGCAGTTCGTCCAGCGCCAGACCTTCCACGGCATCCACCAGACGCAGGCCCGCAGGCGTGCATTCAAAGGTGGCCAGGTCAGTGTAGATGCGCTTGACGCAGCCAATGGCGGTGAGCGGGTAGCTGCACTGCGCGACGATCTTGCTGGTGCCCTGCCTGGTGAGCAGATCCATCATCACCCAGGTCTGCCTGGCCCCCACGGCCAGGTCCATCGCGCCGCCCACGGCGGGGATGGCACCCGGCTCGCCGGTGCTCCAGTTGGCCAGGTCGCCCGTGGCTGAGACCTGAAACGCGCCCAGCACGCACACATCCAGGTGGCCGCCGCGCATCATGGCGAAGCTGTCGGCGTGGTGGAAAAACGCGCCGCCCGGCAGCAGGGTGACGGGCTGCTTGCCGGCGTTGATGAGGTCGTAATCTTCTTGCCCCGCCGCAGGCGCGGGGCCCATGCCGAGGATGCCGTTCTCGCTGTGCAGGATGACCTCGCGCCCCGGCGGGATGTGGTTGGCCACCAGCGTGGGCTGGCCGATGCCCAGGTTCACATAAGCACCGTCGGGAATGTCTTGCGCCACGCGGTGGGCGAGTTCGTCTTTGCTTCTTTTCTGGTAGCTGCTCACGCCTTTGCCTCCTGCGCCTTCACGCCTTGAACCCACCGGCCTGTGTGGCCACGCGCGGCACCTGCACGACCTTGCTGACGAAGATGCCGGGGGTGACGATGCTTTCGGGGTCCAGCTCGCCCAGCGCCACCACTTCGTGCACGCTGGCGACGGTGCACTTGGCCGCCATCGCCATCACGGGGCCGAAGTTGCGCGCGGCCATGCGGTAGGTCAGGTTGCCCCAGCGGTCGCAGCGCTCGGCCTTGACCAGGGCCACGTCGCCGTGGATGGGGTATTCGAGCACGTGGTCGCGCCCGTTGATGCGGCGCGTTTCCTTGGGACTGCCGTCGGCATTTTTCGCGAGTTCAGTGCCATAGCCGGTGGGGGTGAAGAAGGCACCCACACCCGCACCTGCGGCGCGCAGGCGCTCGGCCAGATTGCCCTGGGGCACGAGTTCAAGCTCAAGCGCGCCCGCACGGTAGGCGGCGTCGAACACGTGGCTGTCGGCCTGGCGCGGAAAGCTGCAAATGATCTTGCGCACGCGCCGCGCCTGGATGAGCGCGGCGATGCCGTGTTCGCCATTGCCCGCGTTGTTGCACACCAGGGTCAGGTCTTTCGCGCCCTGGGCGATCAGCCCTTCGATCAGCTCATTGGGAATGCCGGCGGTGCCAAAGCCGCCGATGAGCACGGTGGCACCGTCGGCCACGCCGGCCAAGGCGTCGGCCACGGTGGGGGATTGCTTGTCGATCATGCGGTCTCCATGCGCGCCGGGGCGCGGTGGGCCATGTTAAGGAGTGGCACCCACGAAGCCGAGCACGGCGGCGTTGAAGGCCTCAGGCTGCTCCACGTTGGACAGGTGCCCCGTCGGCAGCAGCACCTGCCGCGCGTTGGGCAGGCCGCGCGCCAGCTCGTCGGCCTGCGCGGGCGGGGTGGACACGTCGTGGCTGCCGCCCACCACCAGCGTGGGGGTGTGCAGGCCGGGCAGGCGGGTGCGCAAATCGGCCTTGGCCAGCGCCTGGCAGGTGGCGATGTAGCCGTGAGGCGACGTGGCGCGGAACACGGCTTGCAGCTCGGCTATGCGGGCCGGCTCGGCCTGGTCGAAGCCGGGCGAGAACCAGCGCGGCACGATGCGCGTGGCCAGCTCGGCCATGCCGCTGTGCTGCACTTGCGCCACGCGCTCGGCCCAGCCCTGCGCAGAGCCGACGCGCGCCGCCGTGTTGCACGCGGCCAGCGTGTGCAGGCGCTGCGGGTGGTGTGCGGCCAGCCACAGACCGGTGAGGCCGCCCATGGACAGGCCGCAGAAATGCGCACGTTCGATGCCCAGGTGGTTCATGAGGTCGATCACGTCCTGCCCCATCTGCGAGAGCGTGTACGGCCCCTGCGGCGTGCCGGAGCGGCCATGGCCGCGCGCGTCGTAGCGCAGCACGCGCAGGTGGCGCGAGAAGGCGGCCACCTGCTCGTCCCACATGGTCAGGTCGCTGCCCAGCGAGTGCGCGAGGATGACGGGCGGCGCATCGGGCGCGCCGTGCAGTTCGTGGTGCAAGGGCAAAAGGGGCAGGTCAGCCATCGGCACGGTGCTCGGTTGGTGGCGGTGTGTGGGGCAGCGTCAATCCGCGGAAATGTCGCGCTCGCGAATGATCTGGCCCCAGCGCCTGGATTCTGCCGCCAGGTGCGTGGCCAGCTCGGCGGGCGATGAGCCGATGGGCTCGGCCCCCACCGAGGCCAGTCTGGCTTTCACTTCTGGTTTGGCCATGGCGCTGAGCAGCGCCTGGTTGAGCCTGGCCACGATGGGCGCAGGCGTGCCTGCGGGCATGAAGACGGCAAACCAGGGCGACAGGTCGTAGCCCGGCAGACCGGCTTCGGCGATGGTGGGCACGCCCGGCAGTGCGGGCGAGCGCCTGGCGGTGGTGATGCCCAGCACGCGCAGCTTGCCCGCGTCGATGTGGGGCTTGGCCGAGGTGATGCTGTCGAACATGTAGTTCACCTGCCCGCCCAGCAGGTCGGCCACGGCGGGGCCGCTGCCGCGATACGGCACGTGCCGCAGCTGCACCTGGCCCATGTGGGCAAACAGCTCGCCCGCCAGGTGGATGGAGGTGCCCACGCCGGCCGATGCGTAGGTGAGCTGATCGGGCTGCGCGCGTGCGGCGGCCAGCACGTCTTGCACGCTTTTCACGTTCGGCTGCGTCTGGTTGGTGACCAGCACGTTGGGCACCACGGCCAGCAGGCTGACGGGGGCGAAGTCTTTCACCGGGTCGTAGGACAGGCGCTGGTACAGATAGGGGTTGGTGGCCATGCCGATGGAGGTGATCATCATGGTGTGGCCGTCGGGCCTGGCCTTGGCCACCTGGTCGGCACCGATGTTGCCGCCCGCGCCGGGGCGGTTTTCGATGACGAAGGGGCGGCCCAGCGACTGGGCCAGCTCGTCGGCCAGCGTGCGGGCGATCACGTCCATCGCGCCGCCGGGGGGAAAGGGCACCACCCAGCGCACGGGGCGCGTGGGCCAGGTGTCAGCGGCCAGCACGGGTGCGGCCAGCGGGCCGAGGGTGAGCGCGGCCAGCAGCGGCAGCGCGGCGCGGCGGGACAGGGGGCGGCGAACAATGCGCTTCATCACGGCTTCCTTGGGGCAGATCAATGGGACATGTCACGCAGCCGTGACGGCCGAGGGGTGGCGCGCCAGCGGCGTGACGTGAATGCGCATGTACGGAAACAGCGGCAGGCCCGAGAGCAGCTGGTGCAGCTCGTCGTTGCTGCCCGCGTCGAACACGCTGACGTTGGCGTATTCGCCCACCACGCGCCACAGGTGGCGCCACACGCCTTCGCGTTGCAGCTTTTCGGCATAGGCTTTTTCGCGCGCCTTGATCTCGTCGAACGCGGCCGCGCTCAGGTGGGTGGGCGGGTGTACGTCCATGCGAACCAGAAACAGCATGCGGGGTCTCCTTCTTGATCAACGATGTGTGCGGGCGCGGCGGCGGTCGAAGCGCTCGAGCTGGCGCACATCGACCTCGACGCCGAAGCCCGGCCCATCGGGCAGCAGCAGGTGGCCATCGGCGCGGGGCATGGGGGCCGCCACCAGGTCTTCCACCAGCAGCTGCGGGCCGAACAGCTCGCAGCCGTGGTGCGTGCCCGCCAGCGTGGCGAACACGTGTGCGGAGGCGGCGCTGCCGATGGAGGTCTCCAGCATGGTGCCGCCGTACCAGCCGATGTCTGCCGCGCGGGCAATGGCAGCCACCTCGCGCGTGCGCAGCAGGCCGCCGTGCTTGGCCACCTTGAGCGAAAACACATGGCAGGCGCCTTCGCGCGCCAGCGCCAGCGCCTCGTGCGGGGTGCAGACGGATTCGTCGGCCATCACCATGCCTTGCGCGAGCTGGGCCGACAGGCTTTTGAGTGCGGGCAGGTTCCAGCGCGCCACGGGCTGCTCGATCAGCGCCACGCCTGCCGCCACCAGCGCGGGCAGGTGGCAGCGCGCGGTGTGGCCGTCCCAGGCCTGGTTCACGTCTACCGTGAGGCGCGCGCGGCCTTGCAGCTCGCGCGCGATGCGGCAGACGTGGGCCACGTCGTCGGCGGGCGCGCGCGCGCCGATCTTGAGCTTGAACAGCGTGTGTGCGCCCTGCTCCAGCAGCGCGAAGGCTTCGGCCAGGTCGCGCTCGGCGTCGCCGCTGGCCAGTGTCCAGGCCAGCGGCAGGCGCTCGTGCAGCTTGCCGCCCAGCAGCTGCCAGGCGGGCAGGCCCTGTGCGCGCGCCACCGCATCCACCGCCGCCATTTCCACCGCGCCCTTGGCGAAGGCGTTGCCCTTGCAGGCCAGGTCCATGCGCGCCAGCAGCGCCTCGAAACGGCCCGCGTCCTGCCCCAGCAAGGCCGCAGCCAGGTGGTTTTCAACGGCGTGCAGGATGCTCTCGGGCGACTCCTCGTTCCACGACGGCCCGCCGATGGTGGCCGCTTCACCAAAGCCCGTGGCCCCGCCGCGCAGCCACAGCTGCACGATCACCGGCGACTGGCGGGCAATGGTGCCGAACGACAGCTTGTGCGGGCGGATGGTGGGAATGTCGAGGATGCGGGCCTCGATGCGCTCGATGGCATGGGCGTTCATGACCGGGCAGGTTACAAAAACAGACCGCGTTCGTAAAATGAATGATTTGAAAGCTGACGTTCGATGCTTTCGAACGCTTGAACGCGCATGGAAACCCGGCACCTTCGCTACTTTCTCGACCTGTGCGAAACCGAGCACCTGACGCGCTCGGCCGCGCACCTGTGCATCACGCAGTCCACGCTGTCGCACGCCATCAGGCAGCTGGAGGACAGGCTGGGCGCGCCGCTGTTCGACCGCGTGGGGCGCGGGCTGCGGCTGTCACAGGCGGGGCAGCTGTTTCGCGACCACGCCAGCCGCGCGCTGCACGAGCTGGCCGCAGGCCGCATGGCGCTGGACGACTTGCGCGAGCTGCGCAGCGGTAGCGTGACGGTGGGCGTGATTCCCAGCTACATGACGGCGCTGCTGCCGCCGGCGATCGCGCGCTTTCATGCACGGCACCCGGGCATCACGCTGACCGCGCGCGAGTTGCGCGCCGATGCCATTCACGCCGAGCTGGCTGCCGGCCGGCTGGACCTGGGGATCAGCTTCGACGACCCGCAGCACCGCGACGTGCTCGCCGAGCCGCTGCTGACCGAGCGCCTGCACCTGCTGGTGCCCGCCGGGCACGCGCTGGCGGCCCGCACCACCCTGCCCATGGCCGGCTTGCATGGCCTGGCCTGCATCCTGCAGCCGCGCAGCTTCATCACGCGCCGCCTGCTTGATGCCGCGCTGGCCACGCGCGCCGCCGTGCCGCGCGTGGTGATGGAGCTGGACTCGGTGGCCGCGCTGCTGGAAACCGCCGCGCCAACCGGCCTGGCCACCGTGGTGCCCGAGCGCGCCGCCGCCGCCGCGCCCGCCACCCTCACCCGCATCCGGCTCACCAACCCCACCCCCCGACGCGCCGCCGTGATCCTGCGCCGCGCCGACACCAGCCTGCCCCGCGCCGCCCGCGCCTTCATCGACACCGTGCGCGAAACGGTGGGCACGGCGCGAAAGCGGCAAACGCCATAAAACTCGGCATCGCTACGGCCATCTTCAGGGCTGCGCAGCCACGTAGCTGGGTAGAGCCGAAGGCGAAACCCAGCGTTCTCGCGAGCCGGGTTGCTGGGTTTCGCTTTCGCTCTACCCAGCCTACAAAGATGTGCATACGCAAGCCCAAAGGGAGAGGGAGCACCCCAAAGGGTCGGGCGAAGCGGATGGCCTGCATGGATGTGAGAACCCCTCTGGCCGTGCCGAGAAACGCAGGGCGTGGGGCAGATGCGCAGCGAAGCATGCGCACTTCGTGCTCTGACTTGGCCAGTTCTTTGGCGGCGCAAAGAAAAGCAGCGCTGGCGGAATCCCCTCGGGGTTCCGCCCTACGGCTTGCTTCGGCCACCGCCTCTCAATCACCAGGGCTGCGCAGCAAGCCCCCAAAAGGCCGCGGAGCAGGTCACCCCAAGGCACCCCGAGCCGGGGTCCCCCCGGCGACCGGGTGCGTCCCCCCTCAGGGGGCTGAGGCCCGCGGCTCCAAGTCTGCCTGCGCAGACTTGGACGGGCCGAAGGGCCGCCGCCTCTGGCGGCGAGCACCGAGGCACCTCTGGCGACTCAGGGGGGAATTACTTCCTCGCGCCAAGCACCAGCAGCAGCGCCCCCAGCACGATGGCGCCGCCGCTGGCCCACAGGGGGATGTTGACGCTTTTCTTTTCCTGCACCGTCAGCTCCAGCGGGCCGACTTTGGCGGCGGTGGTGTCCTGGGTGAAGCTGAAGCCGCCGGTGAGCACGCCCGCCAAGCCAGCGAGAACGAGCACGATGCCGATGATGCTGGTGGTTTTCATGGTGCGTTTCCTTTCAAAAAAGTGCGTGGCGCATGATAGCCTTGCCACCATGTTTTCCCCCAGCCAAGCCGACGTTCGCCGTTTCTTTTGTAGCGCCTGGGCCAAGCACGGCGCAGGCCAGCCGATGGACATGATCGAGCAGCTGGCCGCAGGCTGGATGGCCGAGCACCCCGAGTGGCATGCCGATTTCAGCGATGCCGAGGCTGCGGTGACACGCGACTATGGCGAGGGCGCGGTGGGGGGCAACCCGTTCTTGCACCTGTCGATGCACTTGTCGATCAGCGAGCAGTGCAGCATTGACCAGCCGCGCGGCATTCGGCAGGCGGTGGAGCTGCTGGCCGCGCGCCGGGGCGATTTGCATGCGGCGCACCACGAGGTGATGGAATGCCTGGGCCAGATGCTGGCCGATGCGCAAAGCCAGCAGCGCGCGCCCGATGGCAACGCCTATCTGGCCTGTGTGCAGCGCCGGGCGACGCGCGACGCGGGTTGAGGCCGGTGCGCACTGCTGCGGCTTTCCGAGCCGTGATATTTATTTTTTGATAGCTGCTTGCGTACGTATTTAGCCATTTTTATATATAAAAGTATCATAAAATGGCTAAATACATACGCAAGCAGCTCACTTTTTATTCAACTCTCAAACCGCTGACACGCGCACCGCGCAGTACTTGAATTCGGGGATCTTGCCGAACGGATCGAGCGCGGCGTTGGTGAGCAGGTTGGCCGCCGCTTCGCGGTAGGCGAAGGGGATGAATACGCTGCCGGGGGGTGTGCCGTCGTCGCGGCGCACGGTGAGTTCGACCTGGCCCCGGCGAGACTGCACGCGCGCGGTGCCGCCGGCTTGCAGGCCCAGGCGGGCGAGGTCGTCGCCGTGCAGGCTGACGGTGGGCGCGGGCTCCAGCGCGTCGAGCACGCGGGCGCGGCGGGTCATGGCGCCGGTGTGCCAGTGCTCCAGCTGGCGGCCGGTGATGAGCACCATGGGAAAGTCGGCGTCGGGCCGCTCGTCGGGCGGGATGATGTCGGCGGGCACCAGTTGCACCTTGCCGTTCCTTGTCGGCACGCGGTCGATGAAGACGATGGGCTGGCCGGGGTCGTCTTCGGCCAGGCAGGGGTAGGTGACGCTGCTTTCGCGTTGCAGGCGGGCCCAGGTGATGCCGGCGATGGCGCCGTGCATGGCGCGGCGCATTTCGTCGTAGACGTGTTCGACGCCGTGGTAGTTGGATTCGCTTTGCGAGCCGATTGGGCCAGTGGCTGGCCGCGTGTCCTCACCAAGCGTGGGTTGCCCCCACCCCTGCCCTCCCCCAGAGGGGGAGGGAGCATCTTCCTCATAGCGCCAATCCAGGCCCATGCGCTGCGCCAGTTGCTGGATGATCCACAAGTCGGCGCGGGCGTCGCCCGGTGGCTCAAGCGCTTGCAGGCCCAGTTGCACCATGCGGTCGGTGTTGCTGACGGTGCCGGTTTTCTCGGGCCAGGCGCTGGCGGGCAGCACCACGTCGGCGAGCCACGCGGTTTCGGTCAGGAAGATGTCTTGCACCACCAGGTGCTCAAGCGCGGACAGCGCGGCGCGGGCGTGGTTCAGGTCAGGGTCGCTCATGGCGGGGTTTTCGCCCATGATGAGCATGCCGCGCACCTTGTGCGGGTCGCTGTCGTCGGCCAGCGCCTTGTGCATGATTTCGACGACGGTGTAGCCGGGCTGCGCGTCGAGCTTGGTGCCCCAGAAGTCCTCGAACCATGCGTGCGCGGTGCCGTTGTCCACGCGCTGGTAGTTGGGCAGCATCATGGGGATCAGGCCCGCGTCGCTGGCACCTTGCACGTTGTTCTGGCCGCGCAGCGGGTGCAGGCCGGTGCCGGGGCGGCCGATCTGGCCGGTGCAGGTGGCCAGGGCGATGAGGCAGCGCACGTTGTCGGTGCCGTGCACGTGCTGGCTCACGCCCATGCCCCACAGGATGATGCTGGACTTGGCCGTGGCGTAGGCGCGCGCCACTTCGCGCAGGGTGTGCGCGGGGATGCCGCAGATGGGGGCCATGGCCTCAGGGCTGTAGCCCTGCACGTTGGCCTTCAGCGCGTCGAAGTTGTCGGCGCGCTCGCGCAAGAAGGTCTCGTCGCACAGCCCTTCGCCCACGATGACGTGCAGCAGCGCGTTGAGCATGGCCACGTCGGCCCCGGGCTTGAAGGGCAGCACGCGCCAGGCGTGGCGGGCGATGTCGGTCACGCGCGGGTCGGCCAGCACGATCTTCGCGCCGCGCTGTGCGGCGTTTTTCATCCAGGTGGCGGCCACGGGGTGGTTGGCCGTGGGGTTGGAGCCGATGATGACGATGACCTCGGCCAGCTCGACGTCTTTCACCGGGTTGCTCACCGCGCCCGAGCCCACGCCTTCGAGCAGCGCAGCCACGCTGGACGCATGGCACAGGCGCGTGCAGTGGTCGACGTTGTTGCTGCCAAAGCCGGTGCGCACCAGCTTCTGAAACAGGTACGCCTCTTCGTTGCTGCCCTTGGCGCTGCCAAAGCCAGCGAGCGATTTGGGGCCGTGGGCGGCTTTCAACGCGACCAGCTTGCCCGCCGCGAGGTCAAGCGCTTCGTCCCACGTCGCTTCGCGGAACACGGTGCGCCAGTCGGGCGGCGACTCGCAATGGGCCACGTCTTTGGGCGCATCGGCGCGGCGGATGAGGGGCGTGGTGATGCGGTCGGGGCTGGCGACGTAGTCGAAGCCGAAGCGGCCTTTGACGCACAGGCGCGCTTCGTTGGCCGGGCCGTGGCGCCCGCTGACGCTGACGATTTTTTCGCCCCGCACGTGGTAGGTGATCTGGCAGCCCACGCCGCAGAAGGGGCAGACCGAATCGACCTGCCGATCGACTTTTTGCGAGCCGATGTGCGTCTTCGGCATGAGCGCGCCGGTGGGGCAGGCCTGCACGCATTCGCCGCAGGCCACGCAACTGCTGGCACCCATCGCATCGCCCAGATCGAACACGATGCGCGCGTGGCTGCCGCGCCCGGCGACGCCGATGACGTCGTTGACCTGCGCCTCGCGGCAGGCGCGCACGCAGCGGGTGCACTGGATGCAGGCCGAGAGGTTGACGGCCATGGCGGGGTGGCTCAGGTCGGGCGCGGGCTGTTCTCGCTTCAAATATTGAAGCGCTTCGCGCACGTGGATGGCGCGCTCGGCGGCCCATTGGCTGAGTTCGCCGTGTTGGCCGATCTCTGGCTCCCTCCCCCGCTGGGGGAGGGTTGGGGTGGGGGCCAACCCGGCTTGCTGCGCCAAGGTGGCTGGCCCCCATCCCTGCCTTCCCCCAGCGGGGGAAGGAGCCAAGGCATCGTTCCACTTGAACCCCTCTGGCGGCATCTCCGCCAGCAGCATCTCCAGCACCATGTCCTGGCTTTTGCGCGCGCGTTCGCTCGTCGCCTTGACCTTCATGCCCGGCTGCACGGCGCGGCAGCAGCTGGGGGCCAGCGTGCGCTCGCCTTCGATCTCGACCACGCAGGCGCGGCAGTTGCCCGCGGCGCGCAAGTCGTCGGTGTAGCAAAGGCGCGGGATGGACACGCCATGGCGCTCGGCGGCTTGCAGGATGGTTTCGCCTGCCTGCGCCTGCACGGCGCGGCCATCCAATTCAAATTCAATAGCTGTTTGCGCTTGATTGGTGGTTGCTAATGGCTGATTTGACTTGAAGACGGTGTTCATCGCGCACCCTCCGTCACTTCATGCGCAAAGTACTTCTGCACGCAGCGCACGGGGTTGGGCGCGGCCTGGCCCAGCCCGCAGATGGACGCATCGGCCATCACGGTGCCGAGGTCGTTCAGCGTGTCGGCGTCCCACACGGGCGCCTGCATCAGCTGCGCGGCCTTGGCGGTGCCCACGCGGCAGGGCGTGCACTGGCCGCAGCTTTCGTCGGCGAAAAAACGCATCATGTTCAGCGCCGCGTCGCGCGCGGTGTCGTGCTGGCCCAGCACGATCACCGCCGCGCTGCCGATGAAGCCGCCGTGTGGCTGCAAGGTGTCGAAGTCCAGCGGCACGTCGGCCAGACTGGCCGGAAAAATGCCGCCCGATGCGCCGCCGGGCAGGTAGGCATAAAGCGTGTGGCCTTCGGCCATGCCGCCGCAGTATTCGTCCACCAGCTCGCGCAGCGTGATGCCCGCAGGCGCGAGCTTGACGCCGGGTTTTTTCACCCGCCCGCTGACGCTGAAAGACCGCAGGCCCTGCCGCCCGTGGCGGCCATGCGAGGCAAACCAGTCGGGCCCGCGCTGCAGAATGTCGCGCAGCCAGTACAGCGTCTCGAAGTTGTGTTGCAGCGTGGGGCGACCAAAGAGGCCCACTTCGGCGATGTAGGGCGGGCGCAGGCGCGGCTCGCCACGCTTGCCTTCGATGCTTTCGATCATGGCCGACTCTTCGCCGCAGATGTAGGCACCGGCGCCCCGGCGAAGCTCTATTCTTGGGAGCATGCTGCGCAAGCCTGGCGCAGCCTGCAAGTCGGCCACGGCTTGCGAGAGGATGGCGCGGCATTCGGGATACTCGTCGCGCAGGTAGAGGTAAGCCGCCTCACAGCCGACCACCTGCGCGGCGATCAGCACCCCTTCCAGAAAGCGGTGCGGGTCGCGCTCCAGGTAGTAGCGGTCTTTGAAGGTGCCCGGCTCGCCTTCGTCGATGTTGATGGCCATGAGCCGGGGCGCAGCCAACCCGCGCACGATGCGCCACTTGCGGCCAGTGGGAAAGCCCGCGCCGCCCAGGCCGCGCAGGCCCGCGTGCTCCAGCGCGGCGATCACGCCTTCGGCGTCGCGCTCGCCGCGTGCCACGGCCTGGGCCAGCGCGTAGCCACCGGCTTGCCGATAGGCGTCGAAAGCTATTGCTTCAGGCGCATTTGACGCTTGCTTTTGCTGCGTATTGGTCGAATTGTTTGCATGGTCGGCCAGGCGCTCGGCGTGTGCATGGCCGATGCTGGTGGTGTGCTCGCCCGCCCACACCAGCGCCGCCGGCGCCTGCTCGCAGCGGCCCACGCAAGGCGCGCGCTGCACCTGCACGCCGGGGCCGACGAGCGCGGCCAGCCTGTCGATCAAGCCTTCAGCGCCCGCCAACTGGCAGCTGAGCGATTCGCACACACGCACCGTCACGCGCGCGGGCGTGGCGTCGTCTTTCAGCACCTCGAAGTGGTGGTAGAAGCTCGCCACCTCGAACACCTCGGCCATCGACAGGCGCATCTCGGCCGCCAGCGCCACCAGATGGCGCTCGAACAGGCCATGAAAGCGGTCGTTCAGCACATGCAGGTGTTCGATCAGCCAGTCACGCCGGTGGCCATCAGACGGCGGCTCGCCGATGAGCGCGCGCACCTCGGCACGCGCCGCGTCGGTGGGCTGGCGCCCCTTGAGCTGGTGGCGCGGCTTGCGCGGATGAATTTTGATGCTTGTCTCCGTCATGATGCGCATTATTTTGCATATCCACAATCCATGGCGCCGGCGCGCCATGTTTCATGGCAAACGGCTGCGGAGCAGACCATCGCAGGCCGCCCGAGCCGGGGTCCCCCGGCGACCAGCGGCGTCCCCCTGGGGGATGACGCCGGAGGCGGCTCAGGGGGGATCCATTTCAGGGGCTTTCCACCACCGCCATCAGTGGCCCGGGTGTCACGGTGGTGGGCTGCTGAAACGGATTGCCCTGCACCAGCACGATGGCCGCAGCCGGTGCGGCGGCCAGCGCATACAGTGACAACGACAGCGCCATGGCGCGCGGATGACCGATGTGCACCGCCGCCACCGACAGCATGGTGACAAAGCCGAGAAACGCCATGCCCAACCACTTGAGCGGGTTGACGTGCGTCTGGCTGAGGGTGATGCGTTCTTCGCGCTGCTCGCGCGCGGCGGCGGCCTGGCGCAGCAGCATCTCGCGCAGCGTGGCGTCGGTGGTGTAGCTGATCTCGGGGTTGGCGATCTGGCTCATCAGCAGGTCGGCGCGGCGCGTGACTTCGCTGCTGTAGCGGCGCTGCGCCAGCAGCGGCCACTCTTGCGCGCTGGCCCAGCCATAGGCGTCGGCGCGGTCGCGCACGCGCTCGGCATGGGGCACGGGCAGGTGTTCGGCCAGCACCTTCAGGCTGCGCAGCGCGTCGGCCTCCTTGTGCACGGCGCGCAGCGCGCGGTCGTGCGCGCTCCAGGTGTCGTTGGCCAGAAACACCAGCGTCAGGCTGAACAGCACGCCGATAACGTTGATGAACGGCGGCACCACGCCCCGCAGCGTGCCAAACCAGACCGCCCAGCGGGAGCGCGTGAGCACCCATTGCGTGAACAGCGAACCAAGCAAGGTGCCCACCACGGCCAGCGCCGCGTAGATGTAGTGGTCGTAGATATGGCCTTGAACGAACATGACAAAAAAAACCGCAGCAACACACGCGCGCCGATGTTCGCACATGCCGTGGCCCGTACACCACCAGACCCGCCTGTGGCTTGCAAGGCGAAAGCCGTCCGTATAACATTCATTAGAACGTTGACCCTGCCCCCATACACAAGGAGCCCACCATGACCGCCGCCCTCAAAATCACCCAGATCGGCAACTCGCTGGGCGTGATCCTGCCCAAGGAACTGCTGGCGCACCTGAAAGTGGGCAAGGGCGATTCGCTGTTCGTCACCGACGTGCCCGACGGCGTGGCGCTGCGCCCCTTCGACGACACCTTTGCCGAACAGATGACGCTGGCGCGGGAGATCATGAAGGAGTACCGCGAAGTGCTGCGGGAGCTGGCCAAATGAGCCGCGCCGCCAACGACGCTTGGGTGTGGGTGCCCGCAGCCCTGATCGAGGCAGTGCATGCCGAGCAACTGGCCGAGCATGGCGGCGCAGCAGGTGTGCGCGACGCAGGTTTGCTGGCCTCTGCCATGGCACGGCCGATGCAAATGGCCAACTATGGCGAGCCCGACGCGGCGCAGCTGGCCGCCGCCTACGCCTTCGGCATTGCGCGCAACCACCCGTTCGTCGATGGCAACAAACGCGCGGGCTTCGTGGCCGCGCAGTTGTTTCTGCGCCTGAATGGCCACCGCATCAACGCCCCACTGGTGGACTGCGCCGTGACCATGCTGCAACTGGCCGCAGGCGACTTGGATGAAGCGGCTTACGCCGATTGGCTGCGAACGCATCTGCAAAAGCTTTGACAAAGCGCCGCGCCTGGCGGGAATGCCCCGCACCACCACCGTCGCTTCCACACGACACATGAAATGACAATGATTCGCGTTCTCTTATAAGATCGCCCTCTTCTTTCATTGCCAGCCAGCGAACAGCGTCCGCGCCGCGCCCTCCCTGCCAGGGCCGCGCGCCGGCACCTTGGGTAGCCAGCCTTGGCGTTCCGCACGGCGGTGCGGGGCTGCCTGCCGTGTCTGCTGAACGCTGAAGCCGCGCGCCTGGCCACCCCTCCACCGTTGATGAACCTGCCCCGCACCGGCGCGCCTTTTGGCGTGCCCCGGGGCGCGCGAACGCCTGTTTTCATCCACCGATACCCGGCGGCCGTGCAAGACGTGCGCTGCCCGGGCCTCGCCACCCCGAGGGAGTTCACGCATGTTCGATCCACACGACCACCTGGCCGATTTCGCCCTGAAACCCGCACTGCTGGCGCTGGCCTGCACGGCGGGCGCGGTGCAGGCGCAGCAGCCCGAGCCGGCACCCACCCAGGCGCAAGCCCCTGCCCCCGGTCAGGCCACCCCCACGCTGAAAGAGGTGCAGGTCACCGCCCCGCAGTACACGCCCTACAACCCCGAGTTCGGCAGCCTGCCTCAGCTCACCGCGCCGCTGCTGGACACACCCAAGTCGATCACCGTCATTCCGCAAGAGGTGCTGCAAGAGCGCGGCGTGAACTCGCTGGCCGACGTGCTGCGCACCACGCCGGGCATCACGCTCGGCTCGGGCGAGGGCGGCACGCCCATGGGCGACCGGCCCTTCATTCGCGGCTACGAGGCCAGCACCGACATCATGATCGACGGCGTGCGCGATCTGGGGCGCTTTGCGCACGAGGCGTTCAACATCGAGCAGGTCGAGATCCTCAAGGGCCCCGGCTCGGCCTACACCGGACGCGGCTCCACCGGCGGCAGCATCAACCTGGTTAGCAAGAAGCCGCTGGCAGACAACGCCTTCGCCGGCAGCGTGGGCCTGGGCACCGACAGCTACCGGCGCCTGACGGTGGATGGCAACTGGCGCGTGTCCGAGGGCGTGGCGGTGCGGCTGAACGCCATGTCGCACGACGCGCACGTGCCGGGGCGCGACACCAACAAGGCCAGACGCTGGGGCGTGGCGCCCTCCGTCACCTTCGGCATGGACGGCCCCACGCAGGCCACCCTGAGCTACTACGGCCTGCGCGCCAAGGACACGCCCGATCTGGGCCACCCCTTCGACACCGGCCTGCCCGGCGCCGTGGGCCGGCCCGTGCGCGTGGACCGCGACAACTTCTACGGCGTCAAGGCGCGCGACGCGCGCCAGAACGACACCGACATGGGCACGCTGGAGGTGCGCCACCGCTTTGGCAACGGCATGCGCCTGCAGAACACCACCCGCTACGGCGAATCGATCAACCAGTACATCATGACGCGCCCCACCATCGATGCCGCATCGGGCATGGTCAACCGCGACGTGCGCACCGGCAATCACCGCGCCAAGGTATTGGCCAACCAGACCGATCTGCACGGCGACTTCACCATAGGCGGCGTGAAGAACGATTTCGTCCTTGGCCTGGAATACGCCCGCGAGCAGTTGCACACCGGCTCCATACCTGCGGCGGCAGGCTTTGCGATGGGCCGCACGCCGCTGCTGCACCCCACGCCGGGCGATGCCTATGGCGGCCCCGGCCTGTCCGACTTCGGCTCCGACTACGACACCCTCACCAACCGCACCACCACCAAGGCCGCCTACGCCTTCACCACCGCGCGCTTCAGTCCGCAGTGGGAAGCCAACCTGGGCCTGCGCTACGACAACTACCACGTCACCAACGGCACCCTCAGCAACAAGGCCAAGCTGTGGAACTACCAGCTGGGCCTAGTCTACAAGCCCGCGCCCAACGGCAGCGTATACGTGGCCTACGGCACCTCGTCCAACCCCTCGGGCGAAACGCAAGGCATGTCCGGCGGGGCCGACGGCGCCGCCGGCGGCAACCTGGGCAGCGGACGCGACCAGCTCAAGCCGGAGAAAAACCGCAGCATCGAAATCGGCACCAAATGGGACGTGCTGAACAACCGCCTGTCGCTCACCGCCGCCGTCTTCCGCACGCAAAAGACCAACCAGCGCGCGCTCGACCCGATCACGGGCGACGTGGCCCTCATCGGCAGCAACCGCACCACCGGCTTCGAGCTGGGCGCAGCCGGCAACCTCACCCCGGCCTGGACGCTGTTTGCGGGCTACACCTGGCTCGACCCCAAGATGCTCAACAGCGGCGGCGACGGCGCCAACAACGGCAAGCGCCTGAAGTTCATCGCCAAGCAGGCTTTCAGCGCCTGGTCCACCTACAAGATCACGCCCGAGCTCACGGTGGGCGGCGGTGCCACCTACATGTCCAGCCGCTGGATGAACGACGCCAACACCCTGGGCGTGCCCGCCTACTGGCGCTACGACGCCATGGTGTCCTACCGCGTCAACAAGCACGTCGACCTGCAACTGAACCTGCTCAACATCGGCAACCGCACCATCTACGAAGGCTCGCACGTGGGCCTGTTCGCCAACGTGGGGCCGGGCCGCTCGGCCATGCTGACGGCCAACTTCAAATATTGAAATGAAGCACCCCCTGAGCCGCCTGCGACGTCTTCCCCCTCTCACTTCGTGAGGGGGACGGCACCTGTGGCCGGTACATCCCCGGCCACGGTACCCGCGACTTGGGTTTGCTCAAACAAACCGATGCTGCGGCATCAAACCTCCGCACCTCACCATGATGATCGACATCCCCGACGTGCTCACGCCCGCGCAACTGGCGCACTGCCGCCAGATGCTGGCTGCCGCCGACTGGGCAGATGGCCGCCAAACCGCCGGGCACATCGCCGTATCGGCCAAACACAACCTGCAACTGCCGCCAACCAGCGCCACCTCCGTGGCGCTGGGCAACCTGGTGCTGGAGGCCATAGGCCAGAACCGCAGCTTCATCGCCGCCGCGCTGCCGCTCAAAGTGCTGCCGCCGCTGTTCAACCGCTACGAAGGCGGCGGCCACTACGGCAGCCACGTGGACAACGCCGTGCGCACCCTGCCCGGCAGCGCCGAGCGCGTGCGCACCGACATCTCCTGCACCCTGTTTTTCAGCGAACCGCACGAATACGACGGCGGCGAGCTGGTCGTGCAAGACACCTACGGCACGCGCGGCGTCAAACTGCCCGCCGGGCACTTGGTGGTCTACCCCGGCACCAGCTTGCACCACGTCACCCCCGTCACGCGCGGCACGCGCCTGGCCGCCTTCTTCTGGGTGCAAAGCCTGGTGCGCACCGATGCCCAGCGCAGCGTGCTGCTGGAGCTGGACACCGCCATTCAAAGCCTCACCCAGCGCCACCCCAGCGACGAAAGCCTGGTGCCCCTGACCGGCGTGTACCACAACCTGCTGCGCCAGTGGAGCAATACATGACGCACCCTTTGAGCAGCCGGACGCCCCCAGCCACCGGCTTGTCCTATCCCCGTAGGCTGGGTAGAGCGAAGCGAAACCCAGCGAACCGTCCCGCGAGCGTGCTGGGTTTCGCTGGCGCTCTACCCAGCCTACAGGCGCAACAGGCGCTGCGGGAATTGCCCCGCCCGTTTGGTGCAAGCGCGGCTTGCCCTGACTGCGCATGACGGACGTTCTGCCCCCGCTGGCGCAAATCCCGCCGCACGTCGTGGCCGTGGCCGATTACGAGCCGCTGGCGCGCGAGCGCATGACTGCCGCCGCGTGGGCCTGGCTGCAAGGCGGCGCGGCCGATGAGTTGACGCTGCACGACAACCAGGCCGCCTTTGCCCGCCTGCGCCTGCTGCCGCGCGTGCTGCGCCCCATGCACGCCGCCCACACCAGCCTGACGCTGCTGGGCCAGCCGCTGGCACACCCCGTTTTGCTGGCCCCCGTGGCCTATCAACTGCTGGTGCACCCGCAGGGCGAAGCCGCCACTGCGCTGGCCGCCGCCGCCATACAGGCGGGCATGGTCGTCAGCACGCAGGCCAGCACATCGTTGCAAGTACTGACGCAGCAGATGCAGCAAACCGGCGCAACACAAGTCGCGCCGCTGTGGTTTCAGCTCTACATGCAGCCCACGCGCGAAGCCACACACGCGCTGGTGCAGCGCGCCGAGGCCGCTGGCTGCCGCGCGCTGGTGCTGTCGGTAGATGCCCCCGTCAGCGGCCCGCGCAACCGCCAGCAACGCGCCGGTTTTGCCCTGCCGCCGGGCGTGAGCGCTGTCAACCTGCACGGCCTGCCTGAGCAACCCATGCCCGTGGCGCAACCTGGCCAGAGCCTGCTGCAACACCCCGCAGTGCGCAGCGCCCCCACGTGGGACGACGTGCGCTGGCTGCGCGGCATCACGGCGCTGCCCATCGTGCTCAAGGGCATTCTGGCCGCTGACGACGCCGTGCGCGCCGCCGACGAAGGCATGAACGCCGTCATCGTCTCCAACCACGGCGGCCGCACGCTTGACACCGCCATTGCCACGCTCGACGCGCTGCCCGCCGTGGCGCGCGCCGCAGGCCAGCGCCTGCCCGTGCTCATGGACGGCGGCATACGGCGCGGCACCGACATCTTCAAGGCGCTGGCGCTGGGCGCGCGTGCGGTGCTGGTGGGCCGGCCCTTCATGCACGGGCTGGCCGCCGCCGGCGCGCCCGGCGTGGCCCACGTGCTGCACCTGCTGCGCACCGAGCTGGAAGTGGCCATGGCGCTCACCGGCTGCCCCACCCTGGCCGACATCGACGCCAGCCGGCTGGCGCTGCCACAAGAGGGGGGGACTTGTCATGAATTGTCATGAGCCATTCATGCCTTCAGCGCCCTTTTACCGTGCGCAAACAGCTATCAAAAACAAAATTCATACCCGCACCAGGCCGTTAGCGCCTGATTTCACCCCGCGCGGGCCGCGCTGCGGCTGGCGGCTGTTGGTTTTGACCCCTTCCCCCGCTGGGGGAAGGCTGGGATGGGGGCCACACCGTGCCCACGTGGCAACGGGGCGGCCCCCGCCCCCTCCCTCCCCCAGCGGGGAAGGTCACAACCGCCGACTGAAGCCGCGCGATCTGCGCCGGCACAAGCCCGCGCCCGCGCCCTGCTTTTCTTTCGTCCCTTCAAGGAGTTTTCTCGCATGAAACGCATCTTCGTCACCCTGCTGGCCGCCGCCAGCCTGTCCGCGCCGCTGGCCGCGCACGCGCAAGACAACAAGCAGCCCGTGACGGTGTATTCGTCGCGCATCGAGCAACTCATCAAGCCGCTGTTTGACCGCTACACGCAAGAAACCGGCGTCAAGATCAACCTGCTGACCGACCGTGGCGGTGCCATTGCCGAGCGCATGGCCGCCGAGGGCGAAGGCTCGCCCGCCGACGTGCTGCTCACGGTGGACATGGGCAACCTCTGGAGCGCCGCGCAGCGCGGGCTGCTGCGCAAGATCGACTCGCCCACGCTCGACGCCAACGTGCCCGCCACCTTCCGCGACCCTGGCAGCCACTGGTGGGGCCTGTCGCGGCGCGAACGCACCATCTTCTTTGACCCGACCAAGGTCAAACCCGCCCAGCTCTCCACCTATGAAGAACTGGCCGACCCCAAGTGGAAAGGCAAGCTCTGCCTGCGCACCGGCAAGCAAACCTACACGCAATCGCTGGTGGCCATGCTCATCGTCAAACACGGCGAGGCAAAAGCCGAGCAAATCGTGCGCGGCTGGGTCAACAACCTGGCCACCGACGTGTTCACCAACGACATGAGCCTGCTGCAAGCCGTGGCCGCCGGGCAGTGCGAAGTGGGCATTGCCAACACCTACTACTACGGCCGCCACATCGCGCGCGACCCGGCGTTTACCAGCAAAGTCCATCTGTTCTGGGCCAACCAGGGCAAAGACCAGGGCGGCGTGCACGTCAACCTCTCGGGCGGCGGCGTGGCGCGTCATGCCAAGAACCCCGCTGGCGCGCAAAAACTGCTGGAATGGCTGTCTTCCACCGCCGCGCAAGAGGGCTACACCCACGGCACGTTTGAAAGCCCCGTCAACCCCGCCGTGGCCCCTGACCCCGTCATCCAGGCATGGGGCAAATTCATCCCCAGCCCGCTGAACGCCGCCGACATCGGCGCCAAGCAGGCCGACGCCATTCGCCTGCTCGACCGCGTGGGCTACCGTTGAGCCTGACGACGGCCATGCACGCGCCGCGCCGCGCCCTTGGCTGGCCCGGCTGGCCCGGCTGGGCGCTGGCGCTGCCCATTGCCCTGCTCACCCTGGTGCCCGTGGCCACCGTGGTGGGCGTGGCCCTGTCGCCCCAGCC
>JAUNTQ010000125.1 GCA_030538605.1 Pseudomonadota bacterium | reverse complement strand
GCGTGCACGCAGCAGTAGTCGAACTCGATGCCCTGGCCGATGCGGTTGGGGCCACCGCCCAGCACCATGATCTTCTTGGCTTGCGTCGGCTCGGCTTCGCACTCGTCCTCGTAGGTCGAATACATGTAGGCGGTGTCGGTGGCGAACTCGGCGGCGCAGGTGTCCACGCGCTTGTAGACCGGGCGCACGTTCAGCGCACGGCGCCCTACACGCACGGCCTTGTCGGTGGTGCGCAGCAGCTTGGCCAGGCGGCGGTCGGAAAAGCCTTTCTTCTTCAGCGTGAGCAGCTCTTGTTTCGAGAGCATGCCCAGCGCGTCCTCGCCGTGCGCCTCGGTGTGCTGGTCAAGCTCCAGCTCGATCTTCACGATCTCCTCGATCTGCACGAGGAACCACTTGTCGATCTTCGTCAGCTGATGCACTTCATCCAGCGACCAACCGGCGGCAAACGCGTCGCCCACGAACCAGATGCGGTCGGGGCCAGGCTCGCCCAGTTCCTTCTCCAGCCATTCGCGGTCCTGCGTCTTTTCGTTCATGCCATCGACGCCGACTTCCAGCCCGCGCAGCGCTTTCTGGAACGACTCCTGAAACGTGCGGCCAATGGCCATCACCTCGCCCACGCTCTTCATCTGCGTGGTCAGGCGGTTGTCGGCGGCGGGGAATTTTTCGAAGGCGAAGCGCGGGATCTTGGTGACCACGTAGTCGATGGTCGGCTCGAAACTCGCGGGCGTGGCACCGCCCGTGATCTCGTTGCGCAGCTCATCCAGCGTGTAGCCCACGGCCAGCTTGGCGGCCACCTTGGCAATGGGAAAGCCCGTGGCCTTGGACGCCAGCGCGGACGAGCGCGACACGCGCGGGTTCATCTCGATCACGATCATGCGGCCATCGGCGGGGTTGACCGAGAACTGCACGTTGGAGCCACCCGTGTCCACGCCGATCTCGCGCAGCACGGCAATGCTGGCATCGCGCATGAGCTGGTATTCCTTGTCGGTCAGCGTTTGCGCGGGGGCCACGGTGATGCTGTCGCCCGTGTGCACGCCCATGGGGTCAAGGTTCTCGATCGAGCAGATGATGATGCAGTTGTCGGCGCTGTCGCGCACCACTTCCATCTCGTACTCTTTCCAGCCGAGCAGCGATTCTTCGATCAGCAGCTCGTTGGTGGGCGAGGCTTCCAGCCCGCGCTTGCAGATGGTCTCGAACTCTTCCGGGTTGTAGGCAATGCCACCGCCCGTGCCGCCCAGGGTGAAGCTGGGGCGAATCACCGTGGGAAAGCCCACCTTTTTCTGCACCTCCCACGCCTCGGCCATGCTGTGCGCAATGCCGCTGCGCGCTGACCCCAGGCCAATCTTGGTCATGGCCTGCTTGAACTTCAGGCGGTCTTCGGCCTTGTCGATGGCCTCGGGCCTGGCACCGATCAGCTCGACGTTGTACTTTGCCAGCACGCCGTTGCGCCACAGGTCGAGCGCGCAATTGAGCGCCGTTTGCCCGCCCATGGTCGGCAAGATGGCATCGGGCCGCTCTTTCTCGATGATCTTGGCCACGGTCTGCCAGGTGATCGGCTCGATGTAGGTCACATCAGCCGTGGCCGGGTCGGTCATGATGGTGGCGGGGTTGCTGTTGATGAGCACCACTCGGTAGCCCTCCTCGCGCAGCGCCTTGCACGCCTGCACGCCGGAGTAGTCGAATTCGCACGCCTGCCCAATGACGATGGGGCCGGCACCGATGATGAGGATGGTTTTGAGGTCTGATCTTTTGGGCATGGTTTTTCAGTCTTGTGCGGTCAACTCGCGCATCAGTGCCTGGATTTTTGGAACGTCGCCGTCCTGGCTGTCGAACTCAAGGCGGTTGAGTTCGGCACAGACGCAGTGAAATACATCGAACTGGCGCTTATCGAAGGTTTTGTCGCGCGCCTTGGCTTCGCGAAACAACTCGGCGGCGCGCACGGCATCCTTCGCGCGCACGTCGAATTCATGAAAGTCATTCAGGATTTCTTCCAGCTTTTCGGGCAACACGCGGCGCACACCGCGCAGCACTTCGTAGCGAATCAGCGGGCTGATGGCCAGCTTGACTTGCGGGTCAGCCAGCAAGGCATCCAGCCGCTGGCGGGCGGCGGCGTGCTGAGGGTTGTCCTGTTCAGCGTCCAACGCACCAATCAGCAAGTTGGCATCAAGCAGCACGGCGCGCGTCATGGCTGCTCCGGCGTGTTGGGCAGCAGCTCACGCAATTTGCGCTTGGCTTCGCTTTGATCGCCTTGCTGCATGGCACTGCGCTTGAGTGTGTTCAAGTCAACACCCAGCGTGTCGTCCAGCACGTCGGCAAACGCGCGCCGGTTGGGCGAATCGATGACGTGGGTGCGCACCACGTTGTCCGGATCGCGCTTGAGCAGGTAGGCCTCGCCTTCTTCAAGCTGCGCCAGCACCAGCGGCGAATGCGTGGCGATGAAGAAGGTGGTGTGGGGCAGCAGCTTTTTCAGCGTGGGAATGATCTGGCTTTGCCAGCGCGCGTGCAGATGGCTTTCAATCTCGTCGATCAGCACCACACCGCGCACGTGGCGCAGGTTGGGCTCGTTGGTGAAGCTGGCGTAGCCCGCGACGATGGCCTGCATCAGCCGCACCAGCGAGGCGAAGCCGGAGCTGAGTTCGTCCAGCCCGCGCATCTGCCCCTCCACTTGCAGGAACACGCGGCCCGCGCCGTCGATTTGCAGCGTGCGGGCTTCGATGCGTTCGTCGACAGCGTGCAGCATTTCGAGCACGGCGTTGATTTCTGCTTGCAGGTTGTCGGCGGCTTTTTGGTAAGGGTTGACCGATTGGGCGCGTTGCACGAACCAGGTTTGGGCATCGCCGGTCATGCCTGCCGTTGCCAGGTCACCGTGGTTCAGCAACTGGGACACGCCCCTCAGATAACGCTCGTGCCGTTGATCGAATACGCCCAGCGGCGCACGGTCATGCCCACCCGCCTCGTTCACCAGTACCGAGCGCCCGCGCGCGCCCAGCAGCAGCACGGGCCGATCATGCAAGTGGCCGCTGCTGGCAAAGGGCACATCCCGCGACACCCATGGCTCGGGTCGGTCGAACGACTGCCCTTCAGCATCCATCACACGCTGCATCACCACCTTTTCAGCAGGCAAAGGCAGGCGCAAGCCCGAGTCCAAAAACTGCCGGTTCGAGAACAACAACCACTGATAAATCGCCTCCAGACACTTCGTCTTGCCCACCCCATTTGCGCCAAACAAGGTGCGCACGCGAAAGCCAGGCTCAAAGCCCAGCTCCACCCGGCCCACGCCGCGCAGCCCTTCAAGCGTAAGTTGATCGAACATGTGAGGAGTCTCCCGTCTTTCCGGCACGTCAGTCCTGATTGCGGTCGATGCGTTTCTTTTCGTGCAGCGGAGGGGGCGTCATGATCTGGTGGATAGCCTCGAACACGGCTTCGAATTGGCCATCGTATTTGCGCTCCAGCGCGGCGATCTGGCGCTTCAGCTCTGCGTGCTCGGCCAGCATGCCGCGCAGCCGCACGAAGGTGCGCACGATCTGGATGTTGACGGCCACCGCCTGCGGGCTGCGCAGCACGCTGGAGAGCATGGCCACGCCTTGTTCAGTGAAGGCCACAGGGGCGTAGCGCGTGCCGCCCCAACTTGAGGTCACAGTTTGTGACCTCAAGGTCATGAACTCTTGATCTGTAAGGGAAAACTGAAAATCTTCGGGAAAGCGATCGAGATTGCGGCGCACAGCCTGCATCAACACCTTGGTCTCGATGCCGTACAGCTCGGCCAGGTCGTGCGAGAGCATCACCCGCTGGCCGCGAATGACGTGAATGCGGGACTCGACGCCTGGCGTCAGTTCCGCCGCAGACCGGGGTGAGAGCGTGGCCATGCCGCGTGTCAGGCGTGCCGGTCGTTGTCCAGCTTGTCCAGGAGCGCCTGCGCGCGCTCGGGCGGCATGTTTTTTTGCATGAGCTGGATCACGCCGTCGCCTTGCACCATGGGGCGCAGGACTTCGGCTTCGGCGGCGTAGAACTTGGCGTCCCAGGCGGCGAGTTCGCTGTCGAATTCTTCCTGCGTCCAGGTCTTGCCCTTGGCCAGCAGCGTGATGAGCGGCATGGCCTTGTGTTCCATGAAGGACTTCTTGTAGGGCTTTTGCGACCAGCGGTCGGCAAACCATTCCTTGTGCGGCGCGGGCAGGGTGAGCATGCGCTTGGCGATGGCTTTTTCCAGCGCGGCTTGGGGAAAGCTGTAGAGCTTCATGCGGCGATCACTCCTTTTTTCGTAGCTTCTTGCGCTTTATTGGCGGGCGATGCAGCCATGTTCTTCATGAAACGATCGAACAGCGGGCCAATGTCGTGCGGGCCGGGGCTGGCTTCGGGGTGGCCCTGAAAGCAGAAGGCGGGCTGGTTCACCCAGGCCAGGCCTTGCAGCGTGCCGTCGAACAGGCTGACGTGCGTGGCGCGCACGCTGGCGGGCAGGGTTTTTTCGTCCACCGCAAAGCCGTGGTTCTGGCTGGTGATGGCGACGTGGCCGGTGTCCAGGTCTTTGACGGGGTGGTTGGCACCGTGGTGGCCAAACTTCATCTTGTAGGTTTGGGCACCTGCGGCCAGCGCCATGATCTGGTGGCCCAGGCAGATGCCGAACACGGGCTTGCCGCTGTCGATGAGTTCGCGCGCGGCGGCGATGGCGTAGTCGCAAGGCTCGGGGTCACCGGGGCCGTTGCTGAAAAAGATGCCGTCCGGCTGCATGGTCAGCACTTGCGCGGCGGGGGTTTGGGCGGGCACTACGGTAACGCGGCAGCCGCGCGCAGCGAGCATGCGCAGGATGTTTTTCTTCACGCCGAAGTCGTAGGCGACGACGTGAAAGCGCGGGGCGTCTTGCGTGCCGTGGCCGCTGCCCAGCGCCCATTCGGTCTGCGTCCACTCATAAGGCTGGGCGGTGGTGACGACCTGGGCCAGATCCAGCCCCACCATGGGCGGGGCCGCGCGGGCGGCGGCGACGACCTGGGCGGTGTGCTCGGGCGTGACGGTTTCGCCTGCGGGCAGGGCGAGGATGGCACCGTTTTGCGCGCCGTGGGTGCGCAGGATGCGGGTGAGCTTGCGGGTGTCGATGCCGGCGATGGCGACGGTGCCGCCCGCTTGCAGGTAGTCGCCCAGCGTGCGCTGGCTGCGGAAGTTGCTGACCAGCGGGGCCAGGTCTTTGACGATGAGGCCGGCGGCCTGCACCTGGCCGGATTCGACGTCTTCGTCGTTGGTGCCCACGTTGCCGATGTGCGGGTACGTGAGGGTGACGATCTGCTGGCGGTAGCTGGGGTCGGTCAGGATTTCCTGATAGCCGGTGATGGCGGTGTTGAACACCACTTCGCCCACGGTGGTGCCGGTGGCACCGATGGACTGGCCGATGAAGACGCTGCCGTCGGCAAGCGCCAGGATGGCCGGAGGGAATTGGCCCTGGAGAGACGAAAGCACGGGGTTCTCCGATGGTGTGTCGGTCGCCCGCGCTCGCGACCGCAACCTGAGCGTCGCGGCGGCTTCTCTGGTGGGTCAAATGGGGGGTGCGGGCGGGCGACGCTGGTTCGAGAAAAGCCGCTGATTATAGCCAGCGGGGCTTGCTGGCGGCGTGTGCAGCGCGGTGCGGCTTGTGCGGCATCGGGGCGATTTCACACATACTCCCTCACCATATGCCCGCTAGCGCCCGGCTAGCGGGCGCAAAAGTCATATACCCCTGTATTCTTGAGACACAGGCCATCAAGCCCATCCACATGCCTGTGCAGGGTGCATCGGCACAGCCGCATGCAAGCGGGCCGCTTCACTCAGGCGCTGGCCCGCCCTGCCCGGCCCCGCTCACAAGCGCCAACCAAAAAAGCATGCGCCCTCATTCAACCCCGTCATTGCCTCATTTTCTCCGTCATTCCCGCGCAGGCGGGAATCCAGCCTCAGCATCTGCGCCAACGATGGATTCCCGCCTGCGCGGGAATGACGGGGGAGTTTTGGGCGCTGTTTCCGTTGATTAAGTTAGCGCCCATGCGGCCCCGCTGGCATGCAGGCAGATGGCGGCGGCGGCGGCCACGTTGAGCGATTCCTCACCGCCGGGCTGGGCGATGCGCACGGCTTGCGCGGCGCGGGCGGCCAGCTGCGGACTGACGCCCTGCCCTTCGTGCCCCAGCACCCAGGCGCAGGGCCAGGGCAGGCGGGCGCGGTGCAGTAGCTCGCCTTCGTGCGAGCTGGTGACGAGCAGGGGCACTTGCAGCGCAGCCAGGTCGTCTGCCGACAACCCCTCGACCAGCCGCAGGCCAAAGTGCGCGCCCATGCCTGCGCGCAGCACCTTGGGCGACCACAGCAGGGCGGTGCCGGTGAGTGCGGCGATTTGCGCAAAGCCAAAGGCCGCCGCGCTGCGCAGGATGGAGCCGACGTTGCCCGCGTCCTGCACGCGGTCGAGCACCACCGTGGCCGCGCCCGGTTGAAGCGCCGGTGCGGCGGGCAGATCGAGCACGAAGGCCAGTGGCGCGGGCGATGGCAGATCGCTGATGGTGCGCATCAGCGCGTCGTCGATTACTACGTTTTTAATAGCTGCTTGCGCTTGACTGGCGGACGCTACAGGCCAATACGAATCAGAAAACACCGCCAGCGCGGGGCGCCAGCCGCGCGCCAGTGCGGCGCTGCACAGGTGTTCGCCCTCGACCCACACGCGGCCTTGCTTGCGGTGGGCGCCGCTGTCTTGCGCCAGGCGGCGCAGGTCTTTCAGCAGCGCGTTGTCGCGCGAGGTGATGCGCTGCGGCTCGGCGGTGGTCATGTGCTGTGCGCCGCGCGCTGGAAGGTGGCGGCCACGGGGGCGAAGCTGCGGCGGTGGTGTTCGCACGCGCCGTGCGTGCGCAGCGCGGCCAGGTGGGCGGCGGTGCCGTAGCCCTTGTGCGCGGCAAAGCCGTAGTGCGGCCACTGGGCATCGACTTCGGCGCACCAGCGGTCGCGGTGCACCTTGGCGAGGATGGAGGCCGCCGAGATGGCGGGCACGGTGGCGTCGCCGCCGACCACGGCCTCGGCCAGCATGGGCAGGCGCGGCAGGCGGTTGCCATCGACCAGCACCTTGGCGGGCGGCAGGCGCAGCTGGGCCACGGCGCGCTGCATGGCCAGCAGCGTGGCTTGCAGGATGTTGAGCTGATCGATCTCGGCCACGCTGGCTTGCGCGACGGCGCAGCACAGGGCCTTGTCGCAAATCTGGTCGAACAGCTGCGCGCGGCGGCGGGCGGTGAGCTTCTTGGAATCGGCCAGCCCGGCAATGGGCTGGCGCGGATCGAGGATGACGGCGGCGGCCACCACCGGCCCGGCCAGCGGGCCGCGCCCGGCTTCGTCCACCCCGGCGATGAGGCCGGGTGCGTCCCAGTTCAGGGGGGGTTGTTCAGCGTGCAAGAAG
>JAUNTQ010000017.1 GCA_030538605.1 Pseudomonadota bacterium | reverse complement strand
GGTAGAGCCGAAGGCGAAACCCAGCAACCCGGCTCGCGAGAGCGCTGGGTTTCGCCTTCGGCTCTACCCAGCCTACGAGGCCATGGGCTGCGGGCCTTGCAGGTGCAGCGAGAGGAACGAGTCATATGAATAACGATAGCTGTTTACGTATGTTATAAAAGGTTTTTATATATAAACATATAGAAATTTGTTTAAAAATATACACAAGCAGCTCCTCTTTTTTCAGAAACCATTGCCACCACCATGACCCCACCCACCTTCGGCCTCATCGTCATCGGCGACGAAATTCTCAGTGGCAAACGCGCCGACAAGCACCTGCCCAAGTGCATCGAGCTGCTGGCCGAGCGCGGCCTGTCGCTGGCCTGGGCCGAGTACGTGGGCGATGACCCCGCGCGCATCACGGCCACGCTCAAACGCGCCTTCGCCAGCGGCGACGTGGTGTTCAGCACCGGCGGCATCGGCGCCACGCCCGACGACCACACGCGCCAATGCGCCGCCGCCGCGCTGGGCGTGCCGCTGGTGCTGCACCCCGAGGCGGCGCGCCTGATCGACGAGCGCATGCAGGACGTGGCGCGCGAAAAAGGCGAGGCGTATCAGCCCGATCGCCCCGACAACCAGCACCGGCTGAACATGGGCGTGTTTCCGCAGGGCGCGCGCATCGTGCCCAACCCCTACAACAAGATTCCCGGCTTTGCGCTGGCAGGCGAGGGCGGCGGCACGGTGTATTTCACCCCCGGCTTTCCGGTGATGGCCTGGCCCATGATGGCCTGGGCGCTGGACACCGACTGGGCGCACTGCTTTGGCCAGAACGCCTGGGTGGAGCAGTCGGTGGTGATCTACGGCGCGATGGAAGCGGCGCTGACCCCCGTGATGGAGCGCGTGGAAGCGGCCCACCCCGGCGTGAAGGTGTTCAGCCTGCCCAGCGTGGACCACCCGGTGCACGGTGCCCACATCGAGCTGGGCGTCAAAGGCGCGCCCGCCGCCGTGCCCGCCGCCTATGCCGATCTGCGCGCCTGGCTGCTGCCCTTCGGGCTGCGCTATGGCCCCGAGATGGTGCGGCCTTGAATTCACCAGCTTGGTGCGACCGGTGGCAATGCCCCAAAGTGGGGCATCAAAAGCCGAAAAACCGGACGCAGAAAACGCAGAAGTCACGCAGAGAACGCAAAAGAACAGCCCAGATTGTTCTGGTTTGCTTTCTGCGCTCTCTGCGAAACCTTTGCGTCCTCTGCGTCCTCTGCGTCCGACTGTTCTCTCTGGCTCCCCGCTATTGGCACAATCGCCCTTTGCTGGCACGGATGCTGCAATTCCACCCCCGACCCGCTTTGTTTGACCCCCCCCCTTAGGAGAACCCCGCAATGGCCAAGTCCGTCGCCGACGTCATGAAAATGGTGAACGAGAACGAATGCAAGTTCGTCGACTTCCGCTTCACCGACACCCGCGGCAAAGAGCAGCACGTCACCGTGCCCGTGTCGCACTTCGACGAAGACAAGTTCAGCGACGGCCACGCCTTTGACGGCTCGTCCATCGCCGGCTGGAAAGGCATCGAAGCCTCCGACATGCTGCTCATGCCCGATGCGGCCACTGCCCACATCGACCCCTTCTACGAAGAATCCACCCTGGTGCTGAGCTGCGACGTGCTGGAGCCGGGCGACGGCAAGGCCTATGAGCGCGACCCGCGCTCGCTCGCCAAGCGCGCCGAGGCGTACCTGAAAGCCAGCGGCATCGGCGACACCGCCTACTTCGGCCCCGAGCCTGAGTTCTTCGTCTTCGACGGCGTGCGCTGGAGCACCGAGCCGGGCCACAGCTTCTACAAGATCGACGAGTACGAAGCGCCCTGGAACAGCGGCGAAAAACTCGAAGGCGGCAACCGCGGCCATCGCCCCACCGTCAAGGGCGGTTACTTTCCCGTGCCGCCCGTAGACAGCGGCCACGACATGCGCGCCGAGATGGTGCTGCTGCTCGAATCCATCGGCATCCCCGTCGAGGTGTTCCACCACGAAGTGGCTGGCGCAGGCCAGATGGAGATCGGCACCAAGTTCTCCACGCTGGTAGAGCGTGCCGACTGGACGCAGCGCCTCAAACACATCGTCTGGAACGTGGCCGACGCCTACGGCAAGACCGCCACCTTCATGCCCAAGCCGTACCACGGCGACAACGGCAGCGGCATGCACGTACACCAGTCCATCTGGAAGGGCGGCAAGAACCTGTTCGCGGGCAAGGGCTACGCGGGTTTGAGCGACACCGCGCTGCACTACATCGGCGGCATCATCAAGCACGCCCGCGCGCTCAACGCCATCACCAACCCCACCACCAACAGCTACAAGCGCCTGGTGCCGCACTTCGAAGCGCCCGTCAAGCTGGCCTACTCCAGCCGCAACCGCTCAGCCTCCATCCGCATTCCGCACGTGGCCAGCGACAAGGCGCGCCGCATCGAGGCGCGCTTTCCAGACCCCATGGCCAACCCCTACCTGTGCTTCTCGGCCCTCTTGATGGCGGGCCTGGACGGCATCGAGAACAAGATCCACCCCGGCGAAGCCGCCACCAAGGACCTCTACCACCTGCCGCCCGAGGAAGACAAGCTGGTGCCCACCGTGTGCCACAGCCTCGACCAGGCGCTGGACGAGCTGGACAAAGACCGCGCCTTCCTCACCAAAGGCGGCGTGTTCACCGACAGCATGCTCGACGCCTACATAGAGCTGAAAATGGCCGAAGTCACCCGTGTGCGCGTGAATGTGAACCCAGTGGAGTACGACATGTACTACTCGCTGTGATGCAGGGCCTTCATTAGGCAGTATCACAACGATTGCACGAAAAGGCGGCCCGGTGCCGCCTTTTTACATACCGGGCGGGGAACGCAGGGTGGTGCGGGCGGTCTACATGGCCGATACTTGCCGTTTTGGCCCACCCCCGCGCCGGTTTTTCCGTTCCCCGGCGCGCGCTTGGAGCACCCCGCACATGACCCCCACCGCACGCCTGCTGCCCCCCTGCCTCGCCCTGGCCGCCAGCCTGCTGGCCAGCGCCGCCATGCCCGCCGCCGCGCAAGAGCGCATCTACCGCTGCGGCAACGAATACACCAACCAGATCAAGGGCCGCAAGGACTGCAAGCTGGTCGAAGGCGGCAACGTGACCGTGGTGCGCGGCACCGCCCCCGCCGCCGCCGCTGCGCCCGCCCCGGCTCCCAACCGCAGCGCCGCCGCCCCGCGCCCCGCCGGCACACCCGCTGCCGCACCGCGCGTGAACACGCCCGAGCAAAGCGCGCGCGACTCCGACGCGCGCGCCATCCTGGAGCAAGAGCTGCAACGCGCCGAAGGCCGCCAGGCCGAGCTGCTCAAGGACTACAACAACGGCGAGCCCGAGCGCCAGGGCAACGAGCGCAACTACCAGCGCTACCTCGACCGCGTGGCCGAGATGAAAGCCAGCATCGACCGCAACCAGGCCGACATCGACGGCATCCGGCGCGAGCTCAACCGGCTGCGTTGAAGGCCGAACTGCGCGGACGCGAAGGGCGCGAAAGATACGCGAAGGACGCGAAAAAGAAAAACCAGAAGCTTCTTGCTCCCCTACCCAGCGGCCTGTGCAGGCACACATCTTCGTAGGCTGGGTAGAGCGAAAGCGAAACCCAGCAACCCGGTTCGCGAGAACGCTGGGTTTCGCCTTCGGCGCTACCCAGCCTACGAGGCGGTGGCCTGTTCAGGGTGTCGGAAAAATCGCTCGTGCAACGCAAAGCGAGATGTGTGCATACACAAGCCCCCAGCGGGGGAATGGGCAGGCAGCCTGAACCTCCGTCGGTTTGTGGATGGCGTTCCAAATAAAACAGTAGCTGCTTGCGCACGTTTATAAGCGTTTTCATGTTGTTTTGATTATGAAAATGCCTATTAACATGCGCAAGCAGCTATATTTTTCACCAAAGCACCTTTGACGGTGCAGTGCATCTGTTCCATGCCCTCAGCCCATCGCCCCCATCCCGCGCGCTTTCAGGCGTTTGACCTGCTGCCCACGCTGGTGGCGGTGGTCGATGACGAAGGCGTGGTGACGTTTGCCAACGGCGCGCTGGAAGACGCCGTGGGCCTGTCCTGGCGCAGCATCGAGGGCACGCCGCTGCGCACCTATTTCCCCGACGCGGCCACGCTCGTGCATGCGCTGGAGGGCGTGCGCGGCAACGCCTTTGCCGCGCTGCGTTACGACGCGCAGTTGCAGCGCCACGGCGGCGAGCTGCTGCCGGTGCATGCCATCGTGGCGCAAACGCCCACGCCCGGCGAGACCATCGTCGAGCTGCTGCCGCTGGCGCAGCACGCGCGGCAGGCGCGCGAAGAGCGCATCGCCACCGAGGCGCGTGCCAACAAGGCGCTGTTTCGCAACCTCGCGCACGAGGTGAAAAACCCGCTGGGCGGCATCCGCGGCGCGGCGCAGCTGCTCGAAATGGAGCTGGCCGACGACTCGCTGCGCGAGTACACGCAGGTCATCATCCGCGAGGCCGACCGCCTGCAAGCGCTGGTCGATCGCCTGCTGGCGCCGCACCGCCACCCGCAGGTGGTGGCCGAGATGAACATCCACGAAGTCTGCGAGCGGGTGAGGGCGCTCATCCTGGCCGAGTTTCCCAAGGGGCTGGCCGTGGTGCGCGACTACGACACCTCGCTGCCCGACTTCCGCGGCGACCGCGAGCAGCTCATCCAGGCCGTGCTCAACATCGCGCACAACGCCGCGCAGGCGCTGGAGCCGCGCATCGCCCAGGGCGACGCCGAAATCGTCCTGCGCACGCGCGTGCTCAGGCAAGTCACCTTCGGCGGGCAGCGCTACCGCCTGGCACTGCAATTGCATGTCATCGACAACGGGCCGGGCGTGCCCGACGAGATCAAGGACCGCGTGTTCGCCCCGCTCGTGTCGGGGCGTGGCGGCGGCACCGGCCTGGGGCTGACGCTGGCGCAAACCTTCGTGCAACAGCACCACGGCCTGATCGAGCTGCACAGCCAGCCCGGGAAGACGGATTTCCGTATCCTGATTCCCTTGCCCTGACCCCTGGGCGCGCAGCGCCGGGGGGCGGGTCTTTTGCCAACCGGACGAACAAAGGAGTGGGTACCCGAAATGAAGCCGATCTGGATCGTGGATGACGACCCATCCATCCGTTTCGTGCTTGAAAAAGCACTCGCGCGCGAAGACCTGCCCACGCGCTCGTTCACCCATCCGCGCGAAGTGCTCGACGCGCTCCTCGATCCCGCTGCCGCGCCGCCGCAGGTGCTGGTGAGCGACATCCGCATGCCCGGCGGCAGCGGGCTGGATCTGCTGGCAACGATCAAAGAACGCCTGCCCGGCCTGCCCGTCATCATCATGACGGCCTTCTCCGACCTGGACAGCGCCGTCTCGGCCTTTCAGGGCGGCGCCTTCGAATACCTGCCCAAGCCCTTCGACGTGCCCAAGGCGGTGGAGCTGATCCGCCGCGCCGTGGTCGAAAGCCAGCGCGAGGAAGTGGCCAGCGAGCAGCAGGTGGCCACGCCCGAAATGCTGGGCCAGGCGCCCGCCATGCAGGACGTGTTCCGCGCCATCGGGCGGCTGGCGCACAGCCACGTCACGGTGCTCATCACCGGCGAATCGGGCAGCGGCAAGGAGCTGGTGGCGCGCGCGCTGCACAAGCACTCGCCGCGCGGGGGGGGCCCCTTCGTCGCCATCAACACCGCCGCCATCCCCAGGGATTTGCTCGAAAGCGAACTCTTCGGCCACGAGCGCGGCGCCTTCACCGGCGCGCAAACACTGCGGCGCGGCCGCTTCGAGCAGGCCGACGGCGGCACCTTGTTCCTCGACGAAATCGGCGACATGCCCTTCGAGCTGCAAACGCGCCTCTTGCGCGTGCTGGCCGACGGGCAGTTCTACCGCGTGGGCGGCCACAGCAGCGTCAAGACCAACGTGCGCGTCATCGCCGCCACCCACCAGCACCTGGAACAGCGCGTGAAGGAAGGCAGCTTCCGCGAAGACCTGTTCCACCGCCTGAACGTCATCCGCCTGCGCCTGCCCGCCCTGCGCGAGCGGCGCGAAGACGTGCCCTCGCTGGCGCGCCACTTTCTGTCCATCAGCGCGCGCCAGCTCGGCGTCGAGCCCAAGCGCATCAGCGAGGCGGCGCTGGCGCGCCTCGCGGCCTTCGCCTTTCCCGGCAACGTGCGCCAGCTGGAGAACATCTGCCACTGGCTCACCGTGATGGCCCCCGCCCAGGTCATCGAAACCAAGGACCTGCCGCCCGAGGTGCTGCAAGACCCCGCCGCGCCCGAAGACAGGCAGCCCGCCGCCACGCCCGGCCCCTCGCCCACGCCGCCCGAGCCGCCTGAGCCGCCTGAGCCGCCCGCCGAGGCAGGCTCTGCTGCCGCGCCCGTCGCGTCCGCCGTAGATGCCCCCCTGGCCGACTGGGAACACGGCCTGCAGGCCGAGGCGCTGCACCTGCTGGCCAGCGGGCGCGAGGACGTGTGGAACCAGCTCGTCAGCCGCGTCGAATCGCGCCTCATCCTCGCTGCGCTGGCCAGCACGCACGGCCGCCGCATCGAAGCCGCCCAGCGCCTGGGCATTGGGCGCAACACCATCACGCGCAAGATCCAGGAGCTGGGCTTGCAGGAATGAGCCGCGCCTGCCAGCACCCGGCCCGACGGCGATGGCAAGACCATTTGCCAGCCGCGTGCTTATCGCACGGCAAAAGAAATTGAATACACCCAAGGGTTACGGGCGCGTCAGGGATTTGTGGTATTTTCCGTGCTCATTTTCAAAAAAGTTAAGCAAAAAATATTCAAATAATGATCTGGTTCTTTCGTCAATGGACATCCCGGCAGCGGGGCGGTGCTGGCCGTGTGCCGCGCGAACAGGCGCTGGACGCCCAGGTGCTGCGCCTGGGCGCGGCAGCCACCAAGGTGTCCATGCCCCTGCCGGGCACGCCCTCTACTAAGGCACAGGCGCAGCCGCTGGAGGCGCCGGATCCCGCCCCTGACCACCAGGCGCTGCTGCGCACCCTGGCGCTGGCGCGGCTGGACGCGCTGCGCCACCAGGGCGACGAGGCCTATCAACTCATCGCCCACATGGCAGCCCAGGTCTGCGACACCCCGATTGCGCTGGTCTCGCTGCTGGACGAGGGCACCCAGTGGTTTCAGGCGCGCGTGGGCATGGCGCTGGACTGCACCCCGCTGGAGGTGTCCTTCTGCCAGCACGCCGTTGCCCATCCCGGCGAGTTGACGGTGGTGCACAACGCGCTCACCGACGCGCGCGTGTCAGGCAGCCCGCTGGTGCTGGACGACCCGCATCTGCGCTTTTACGCTGGCGCGCCCATCGTGCTGGACGATGGCCTGGCGCTGGGCACCGTGTGCGTGGCCGACACCCACGCGCGCGACATCAACCCCGCGCAGCGCCATGCCCTGCGCACCCTGGCGCGCCACGTCGCGCAACTGCTGCAACAGCGCTCGCCCCCATCATCCGACCCCGGCTTGCAGTTGTCGCCCATGGCGCACTGATGCACCAAGGCGGCACCTGCCGCTGCCCTGAAAACGGGCGGCACTGGCGTGATCCAGAAAAAATGAAAAGTGAGCTGCTTGCGCAGGTTATTCAATGAATTCAGATAGATATATATCTGAAAATGTTGAATAGCCTGCGCAAGCAGCTCACTTATTTTTGTTTGACGCATGACCATGCAGTGCATGGCACCCATCCGCCACCGCAAGGCCTGGCGGCCTGCGCGGGCTGGTTTCACTGCACCGCGTCGGCGGGCTGGCGTTGCAGCATGGCGAGTACGTTGGCGATCTTCTCGCGCAGCTGGCGCCGGTCGCAGATGAAATCGACCGCGCCCTTGGTTTGCAGAAACTCGGCGCGCTGAAAGCCCTCGGGCAGCTTCACGCGCACGGTGTTCTCGATCACGCGCGGGCCGGCAAAGCCGATCAGCGCCTTCGGCTCGGCAATGACCACGTCGCCCACGAAGGCAAAGCCGGCCGACACGCCGCCCATGGTCGGGTCGGTCAGCACGCTGATATAGGGCAGCCCTTTTTTCGCCAGCCGGGTGAGGGCGGCGTTGGTCTTGGCCATCTGCATCAGGCTGAGCAGCCCTTCCTGCATGCGCGCGCCGCCGGTGGCGGTAAAACAGATGAAGGGTACTTTCTGCTCGACGGCGGTTTCGACGCCGCGCACGAAGCGCTCGCCCACCACGCTGCCCATGCTGCCGCCCATGAAGTCGAACTCGAACGCCGCCACCACCACGCTCAGGGTGTGCACCGCGCCGCCCATGACGACCAGCGCATCGGTCTCGCCCGTGGCCTCCAGCGCCTCTTTCAGCCGCTCGGGGTATTTGCGGCTGTCCTTGAACTTGAGCGCATCCACGGGCAGCACCTCTTGCCCGATTTCGTAGCGGCCCTCGTTGTCGAGAAACATGTTCAGCCGCTCGCGCGCGCCGATGCGGTGGTGGTGCTCGCACTGCGGGCAGACGTTCTGGTTGCCTTCCAGATCGGTCTTGTAGAGCACCGCATCGCACTGCGGACATTTCATCCACAGCCCCTCGGGCATCTGCTGGCGGCGCTCGCCGCTTTCAGAGGGTTGGATTTTCGGGGGGAGGAGTTTTTCGAGCCAGCTCATGGGGTGTTTCCTTCGGATGGGGAGGTAGGCCAAGGTACGGCGTTGCCAGGGTCGGCCTCATGCGCTGCCAGCCGACGGTGCCATTCGGCCTTGTCGGCGGTGGACGGCTCAAGTGCATCGGGCGCTTCAGTGGCAATGCTGTCCCGGATGTCGCCGACAAGTTGCAGGCGCTGGGCAACGGGCAGGCTGCGGTAGTCCAGGTCGGCAATGTTCATGCGGCCAAGCATATCGGCAAGCCTGTCACGCATCCAGCGCCGCGCGGATGGGCCGCAGAAAGTCGATGGCGGCGGCCACCACGCGCTCGTGCGGCTGGTTTTCTATTTGCTGAATCAGGCGGCTGCCGATAATCACCGCGTCGGCCACGCGGCCAATGACCTGGGCGGTGGCGGCGTCGCGGATGCCGAAGCCCACGCCCACGGGCACCTGCACATGCTGGCGGATGCGGGGCAGGGCGGCTTCGACTTCCGATGTGTTGAGTGCGCCCGAGCCGGTGACGCCCTTGAGCGAGACGTAATACACGTAGCCGCTGGCAACTTCGGCGACCTGGCGCATGCGTTCGTCGGTGCTGGTGGGAGCCAGCAGAAAGATCAGGTCGATGCCGGCGGCGCGGAGCTTGGCGGCGAAGTCGGCACATTCCTCGGGCGGGTAATCGACGATGAGCATGCCGTCGACACCTGCGGCAGCGGCATCGCGGATGAAGGCGCTTTCATCGCCGTTCTGGCCGTGCTGCTGGTCGTAGCACTCGACCGGGTTGGCGTAGCCCATCAGCACCACCGGGGTTTTCTGGTCTTTTTCGCGGAAGCTGCGCACCATGCCCAGCACCTGCGTCAGGCCCACGCCCAGCGCCAGGGCGCGGTCGCCGGCTTTCTGGATGACGGGGCCGTCGGCGCTGGGGTCGGAAAAGGGCACACCCAGCTCGATCACGTCGGCACCGGCGGTGACCATGCCGTGCATCAGCGCGGGGGTGATGTCGATGTAGGGAAAGCCCGCCGTGACATACGGGATCAGCGCGGGGCGCTTCTTTTCTTGGAGCGCGGCAAAGGTGGTGGCGATGCGGTTCATGCCTTGGCCCCTTTCACCACGTGGCCGCGCATGGAGGGGCGGTCGTACAAGTCGGCACCGTCGAGGTCGGCCACGGTGCCGATGTCCTTGTCGCCCCGGCCCGAGAGGCAGACGAGGATGGACTGGTCGGGCCGCATGGTGGGTGCGAGCTTCATCGCGTAGGCAAAGGCGTGGCTGGATTCGAGCGCGGGGATGATGCCCTCGGTGCGGCACAGGTGGTGGAAGGCGGCCAGCGCCTCGGCGTCGGTGGCGCCCACGTAGTCGGCGCGGCCCGTGTCTTTGAGCCAGGCGTGCTCGGGGCCGACGCCGGGGTAGTCCAGGCCCGCGCTGATGCTGTGCGTTTCGGTGATCTGGCCGTGGGCGTCTTGCAGGATGTAGGTGCGGTTGCCGTGCAGCACGCCGCTGGAGCCGCGCTGCAGGCTGGCGGAGTGCTTGCCGCTGTCCAGCCCTTCGCCTGCGGCTTCGACGCCGATCAGGCGCGTGTTTTCAAACGGGATGTAGGGGTGGAAGATGCCCATGGCGTTGCTGCCGCCGCCCACGCAGGCGATGACGGCGTCGGGCTGCTGTGCCGCGATGTTTTGCGCGGCCAGCATGTCGGGCATTTGCCCAAGGCATTCCTGGCCGATCACGCTTTGGAAGTCGCGCACCATCATGGGGTAGGGGTGCGGGCCGGCCACGGTGCCGATGATGTAGAAGGTGTTGTCCACGTTCGCCACCCAGTCGCGCATGGCTTCGTTGAGCGCGTCTTTCAGCGTCTTGCTGCCCGATTCGACGGGCACCACGGTGGCGCCCAGCAGCTTCATGCGGTAGACGTTGGGCGACTGGCGCTTGACGTCTTCCGCGCCCATGTACACCACGCATTGCAGCCCGTAGCGCGCGCAGATGGTGGCCGTGGCCACGCCGTGCTGGCCCGCACCGGTCTCGGCAATGATGCGCGGCTTGCCCATGCGGCGCGCGAGCATGGCCTGGCCGATGACGTTGTTGATCTTGTGCGCGCCGGTGTGGTTGAGGTCTTCGCGCTTCAAGTAGATCTGCGCGCCGCCCAATTCGCGGCTGGTGCGCGCGGCGTGGTAGACGGGGGAGGGGCGGCCGACGTAGTGGGCGAGTTCGTAGTGGAATTCGGCCAGGAAGTCGGGGTCGTGCTGGTACTTCGCATACGCATCGCGCAGCTCGTTGATGGCGTAGGTGAGTGTTTCGCTCACGAAACTGCCGCCGTAGCGGCCAAAGTGCCCGCTGGCATCGGGCTGTTGGTAATCGGTCATTTTGCTATGGAAAATTGAGCGTCTGCCGCACGCACGGCACGCACAAACGCATGAATCTTGTCGGCGTCCTTGATGCCTTTGAGGGGCTTGCCGTCAGGCCCGCTGGCTTCGACGCCGGAGGAAACGTCAACCGCGAGCGACAAACCCCGCCCGCGCAAGGCCGCGATGCCATCGCCCACGTTTGCAGGCGTCAACCCACCAGACAAGACGAGGTGAGCGGCGACGTTTGGAGGCAGTTGTGACCAATCGAATGTCTTTCCGCTGCCGCCAAAGCCCTGGCTGTCGGCATCGAGCAAAAGGGCTTGGGCAGCGTTGAAATGCTGGGCGAATTTTATCAAGTCGAAGGATGCGCCCGCCCCGGCGGGCATGCGCGCGGCGCGCCAAAAAGGGCGGTTGGCGGCGTGTGCGGCGGCGCGGCAGGCGTCGGGCGATTCATCGCCATGAAATTGCAGAACAGCGCCCGGCACACAAGCGCTGGCAGCTTCTATATTTGAAGCGGATTCGTTGACGAACAGCAGCACGGGCGTGACCAGCGGGGGCAGGCGGCGGGCCAGTTCGGCGGCGCGTGCGGGGGGCACGAAGCGCGGGCTTTTGGGGTAGAGCACGAAGCCGATGGCGTCGGCCCCGGCGCTGACGGCGGCGTCCACGTCCTGCTCGCGGGTCAGGCCGCAGATCTTGATGCGGGTGGCAGGTGTCATGGCAGCCAGTCGAAGGCGGGGGTGTGTTCGGGCAGGCCCCAGTGCGCGGCGTAGCGCGGGCCCAGAAAGTACAGCCCGTCGGGCGAGAACGTGGGGGCGGCGGCGTCGCGGCTGCGCGCGGCGAGCACGTCGGCCATCCAGTCGGGCGGGTGCTGGCCCTGGCCGACGGCGACGAGACAGCCCATGAGGTTGCGGATCATGTGGTGCAAGAAGGCGCTGGCCTCGAAGTCGAAGCGCCAGTAAGCGCCGCGCCGGGTGATGGCGATGCGGCGCAGGTCCTTGACGGGCGAGATCGCCTGGCAGGCGCTGGCGCGAAACGAGCTGAAGTCGTGCTCGCCGATCAGGTGCGCAGCGGCTTGCCGCATGGCATCGCCATCGAGCGGGCGAAAGCTCCAGCCCACGCGGTGCGCATCCAGGCTGGGGCGCACGGGCGATTCGAGCAGCACATAGGCGTAGCGGCGGGCGAGGGCGCTGGCGCGGGCGTGAAAGGCGTCGGGCACTTCACACGCCCATTGCACGGCGATGTCGGGCGGCAGAAAGCGGTTGGTGCCGCGCACCCAGGAGAAAGGCTCTCGCTCAAGCGCGGTGTCAAAGTGCACGACCTGCATCAGCCCGTGCACGCCCGTATCTGTGCGGCCAGCGCACAGGGTGGCGACGGGGGTGGTGGTGAAGGCGGCCAGCGCTTTTTCCAGCCGGTCTTGCACGGTCTGGCCGGTGGGTTGGCTTTGCCAGCCTTGGTAGGGCGTGCCGAGGTAGCTGATGCCGAGGGCGATTCTCACACGGGGGATTGTCGCCGACGTGCGGCAGGTGGGCCGGCTTGTGGGGGCGGCGAGCGCGAACGCTGCATGCAAAAAAACGGCGCCCGCAGGGGGCGCCGTCCATGGCTGGTGTCGTGCGCGTACGGCGCGCGGGTGTCAGCTGAGTTCGGCCAGGAAGCGCTCGGCGCGGGCGCGCGTGGCACCGGTCGATTCGGCGATGACTTCCTTGACCATGGTGCGTGCACCTTCGGTGTCGCCGATGGCGTGGAACTCTTGCGCCAGGGCCAGCTTGGTGCCAAGCGGGTCCTCGTCGATGTCGTCCGGCTGCTCGGTCTTGAGGTCGCCGCCGGAGCGGGAGTCGGGGTCGAGCGAGAGGGCGTCCATGTCGAAGTCGATCATGCCGGCGTCGGCACTGACCGTAGGCGCCGGTGCCGCCCGAGGGGTGGCGGGGGCGGGCACGTTCAGCTCCGACGGGGGCGTGAAGTCGAGGCCGAAGTCGAGTGCGGCATCTGCCGCAGGGGCGGCAACCACGGCAGGCGCAGGCGGCGGGGGCACCGGAGCAGCGGCTCTGGCAGCAGCAGCCATGCCAGCGGCAGCACCGGCAGCCACGGAAGGGGCCACCGAGGGCGCGGCGCGCACGGGTGCGTCGTCGAGGTCCAGATCCAGGTCGAGCGAGATGTTGCCCGAGCTGACCGGGCCGTCCTTGTCGAGCACCTGGGCGGTTTGCGGCTCGGTGTCGGCGCCGAAGCTGGGACGCACGGGCACGGGCGAGGTGCGCACCACCGGGACACCACCGGGCTGATAGAGCTGGTTGCCCGGCTCCAGTTCGCTGCCCAGGCTGGTGATGGCGAGCCAGTCGGGGCCTGTGCCCTGGGTGATGCCATAGGCCTCGGTGGCGATGGCTTCCAGTGCACGGGCATCGCGGCGCTTGGCGTAGATCTCGGCCAGCTTGCGGTGGATGGAGACGCGGCCGGGCTGGGTGCGCAGGGCTTCCTTGAGGATTTCCTCGGCCTGCATGTCGCGGCCATAGGCCAGGTAGACGTCGGCCTCGGCCACCGGGTCCACGTCGCCCGCCGCGTCAAGCTGGCTGGGCGAATAGGCCATGGACGAGCTGCCTACCGCGCCGCCGCCGTCCTTGGTGTTGACGCGCTGGCCGCCGCTGGAGCCGAAGAAGGAGTCGGGTTGCAGACGGCTTTCGATGAAGGAGCTGTCGAGCGGGGCTGCAGCCTTTTTGCGCTGGCGCGAGCGGTAGAAGCCATAGCCTGCAAGCAGGGCCAGCAGGCCCGCACCGGCAATGGGCAGCATGGGGTTTTCCATCAGCCCGGCCAGGAACGACGGCTCTGGCGGAGGCGGCGGGGGGGTGACACGCGGCGGTGGGGGCGGCGGTGCAGCAGGCGCTTCCGCAGGGGTGGCGGCAACCGCTGCGCTGGCGGCGTCTTCGGCTTCGCTGGCGGCTTGGGCGGCGGCATCGGCTGCAGGCTCGGCTGCCGAAGCGGCCACAGCTGCCGATGCCGCTTCGGCCACGGCGGCCTGGGCTGCGCTGGCTGCGTTCTGTGCGGATTCGGCGGCTGCGCTGGCGGCGGTTTGCGCGGCGGCGGCGGGGCCACCGACGGGCACGTTGATGCCGGGTGTGGTGGTGCCAGCGGCTGCGCCGGGGCTGGAGGCGCCTTGCAGCTTGTTGAGCTCTTCGAGGTTCCGGTTGAGTTCGGCGACGCGCTCGGCTTCTTCCTGCGCCTGGCGCGATTGCGCGACTTGCGACTCGGCACCGGTGGGTTCGCTGCTGCGTGAGATGGTCAGGCGGTCTTCGACGGGGGCGGCGGGGCGGGTTTCCTGCACTTGCGGCTGAATGCCGCCGGTGGCGGTGCGGTCGGCCGCGGCCACGCGCGTGGGCTGCGCGCGGGTGGCGACGCCCCGGCGGTAGGCCTGGAAGTCGCGCGTTTGCGCCACCACGGTGCGGCGCGCGGTCTGGCGCGGCACGGCGGCGGCCTGCTCGGCGGTGGGCATCTGGATGACTGCGCCGGCACGCATGAGGTTGACGTTGCCGTTGATGAAGGCGCGCGGGTTGTGGCGCAGCATGGCCACGAGCATCTGGTCGAGCGAGACGCCGTCGGCGGCGTATGTCGAGGCCAGTCCGTAGGCGGTGTCGCCACGCTGCACGGTCACCTGGTTGCCACCACCGTCACCGGCGGGCGCGGCGGCGCGGCGCGGCGTGGCGCGGCTGGCTTCGGGCGCGCGGCGGCTTTGCACGGCGGGCGTGGTCTGCTCGGCCACGGTGGCAGGGGGGGTGGGGGCAACGGGCGCGGGTGCTGCGTCGGCCTGGGGCTGGGTGAGCGTGACGGGGGGCGGGGCGGCGCGGCCGGGCGGGTCGACCAGCATGGTGTAGTCGCGCACGATGCGGCCTCCGTTCCAGTTGGCCTCGATCACCAGGCCGAGGAAAGGCTCGTTGACGGGCCGGTCGCCCACCACGCGCAGGTAGGCCTGACCGTTGGCGCGGCGGTGCAGGGTGACGCGCGTGCCGGCGAGGGCGGGACTGTAGTCGACGCCGGCGGCCTGGAAGGCCTGGCGCGAGCCCATGTTGACCTGGAAGCTGGCCGCTTCTTCGGAGGAGATTTGCGGCACTTCGATCTCGGCACGCAGGGGCTCGCCAAGCGCAGAGCGCACGGTGACGGCGCCGAGGGCGAGGGCCTGGGCGTCGAGCGTGACGCCCAGCATGGCCAGCGTGGCGGCGGTGGCCAGCAGGCCTTTTCTCCAGGGACGCGCAGCGGGGACGAGGCTGCCGAAGGATCCCTCCGGGGTGCGGTCAAAGGATCCCTCCGGGATCGGGGCGGTCTTGTTCTGCATAGGGGATTGGGGCAGGCCGAGCCTGGCCGGAGAAAACATGAAAATCGACATTAACATCAACAAATTAGGCTGACAAGCTGAGACACTGCTTAACAGTATTCACAAGTTCACACTGACCCAAAACCCTCTCATGTATGTTGTGGTGCGACAACGGGCGGCCTACATGGCACCGGTTTGACCGGTGCCGCTGGCAGGCAAGGTCAGGCATCCAGCAGGATGCGCAGCATGCGCCGCAGCGGCTCGGCGGCGCCCCACAGCAGTTGGTCGCCGATGGTGAAGGCGCCCAGGTATTGGGGGCCCATGGCCAGTTTGCGCAGGCGGCCGACAGGGATGTTCATGGTGCCGGTAACGGCCACGGGGGTGAGGTGCTGGAGCGTGGCTTCCTTGTTGTTGGGCACCACTTGCACCCACTGGTTGTCGGCAGCGATCATGGCTTCGATTTCGTCCAGGGGCACGTCGCGCGTGAGCTTGAAGGTGAGCGCCTGGCTGTGGCAGCGCATGGTGCCTACGCGCACGCAGTAGCCGTCCACGGGGACGGCGGGGGTGCCGAAGCCCGCGCCCAGGCCCATGATCTTGTTGGTCTCGGCCATGCCCTTCCATTCCTCGCGCGAATAGCCGTCGCCCAGATCCTTGTCGATCCAGGGGATGAGCGAGCCGGCCAGGGGCACGCCGAAGTTGGCCACCGCGTCGCCCGACAGGCCGCGCTGCGTGGCGAGCACCTGGCGGTCGATTTCCAGAATGGCGCTTTTCGGGTCGTCCAGCAGTGCCTTGACCGATGCGTTGAGCGTGCCGAACTGCGTGAGCAGCTCGCGCATGTGCTGCGCGCCGCCGCCGCTGGCGGCCTGGTAGGTCTGGGTGCTCATCCATTCGACCAGGCCTGCTTTGTAGAGCGCGCCCACGCCCATCAGCATGCAGCTGACGGTGCAGTTGCCGCCGACCCAGTTGTGGCCGCCTTTGAAGAGGGCGGTCTGGATGACGGGCAGGTTGACGGGGTCGAGCACGATGACGGCGTCGTCCTTCATGCGCAGGGTGCTGGCGGCGTCGATCCAGTGGCCCTTCCAGCCGGCGGCGCGCAGCTTGGGGAAGACGTCGCTGGTGTAGTCGCCGCCCTGGCAGGTGATGACGATGTCGCACTTTTTCAGTGCGTCGATGTCGTGGGCGTCTTTGAGGGTGGCCTCGTTTTTCGCCATCGCCGGGGCAGCGCCGCCGGCATTGCTGGTGGAGAAGAACACGGGCTCGATCAGGTCGAAGTCGCGCTCGGCCTGCATGCGGTCCATGAGCACGGAGCCCACCATGCCGCGCCAGCCGACGAGGCCTACGACATTGCCAATCTTGTTCATGGGAAGGTGCGCCTTTCAAGCAGTGTGAAAGGGCTGGCCCCGCCGGGCTCGTCTGGCTCCGGGGGCGGCGCGCACGACGAGAACCGGGCGGGTCAGCCCTTGGTGGTGGTCGTGGGAATGCGGGAGGCGATGCGCGCGGACACGCCGGGCCGGGCGGCCGGGGTGCGGTGATCGGGGTGATCCGGGGCGTTCATCGTGGGGCGGATTGTAATGGCTTGAAAAAGCTTGTGGCAGTGGTTTGTGGCAGGTGTTGTTTATAAAACAATAGCTTCTTGCGTATGGTTTAAAACGTTTTCAGATATAAAGAATAACAAAAACGTTTTAAACAATACGCAAGCAGCTATCAATATGTCTGTTGTTCAGGTGCCTTCAGCAACTGACTCAAGCTGGGTGGCCAGGTCGATGAAGTCGCGCGCGTGCAGGGTGTTGGCGGCGTGGGGCGAGACGTCTTTCACGTGCCGGGCGCCGAATTCGAGCGGGCGTTCGACGTAGGCGGTTTGCAGGCCGCAGGCGCGGGCGGCGTCCAGGTCGTCCTGGTGGGCGGCCACCAGCATGACTTCGGCGGGGGTTGCGTCGAACACGTCGGCCACGCCCAGATAGGTGCGCGCATCGGGCTTGTAGGCGCGGAACACTTCGGCGGAGAGCACGCAGTCCCACGGCAGGCCGGCGTGCCGGGCCATGTGGGTGAGCAGGCCGATGTTGCCGTTGGAGAGGGTGCAGATGACATGCCGGCGCTTGAGGCGGGCCAGCCCCTCGCGCGTGTCGGGCCAGGGGTTGAGGCGATGCCAGACGCGGTTGAGCGCGCGGCGTTCGTGCTCGGGCATGGCCTGCAGGCCGAAGCGCGGCAGGATGGTGTCGAGGATCAGGCGGTGCAGTTCGTCGATGCGCGTCCAGCCCAGCTCGCCGGACATGACGCGCGCCATCGCGGGCCGGTAGCCCTCGCGCCAGGCCAGCGCGAAGGCGTCGCCATCGACCTGCGGGTAGAGCCGCGCCATTTCGGCGGCAATGCTGCCGTGCCAGTCAACGACGGTGCCGAACACGTCAAAGGCCAGGATGCGGGGCGGCAGGGCGGCGGGGGTGGCTGGCATGGGCAAGTCCTCGGGTGGCGCGCGTGATGCAAGCCATCCTAACGGCGCGGCGTTTGCACGGGACGGACGGGGGGATGCGTTGTTACGAACGTTCACATATCGCCTCTAAAATGCCCTGTAGAGCAATTGGGTGAACAAGGCGGGCCGGGGCAATGCCGAAGGACGATCGACCGTGGTTGGGCTTGACGGGGCGCACCGTGCTGGTGTCGGCCCTGGTGGCTTTGCTGGTGGTGCTGGCCATGGGCACGGCCTATCTGTCGTTCAAGCGCCAGGGCGAGCGCGTGCAGCGCCTCAGCGGCGTGGAGGTGGAGCAGCTGATGGCGGCCACGCGCCTGTTGCAGCAGGCCGAGCTGCTGGGGGGCGAGGGGCGCTTGCTGGCGGCGGCCCAGACGCATGCCGAGCGAAGGCAGAGCCTGATCGCCCTGAACGACCGGCTGGAGTGGGTGCGGCGGCTGATGATGGAGTTGCGCCAGATGCAGGCCGATGCGGCCTTGCTTGACCCGATCGACACGCAGTTGCAGCAGCTCGATGCCCAGGTGCAGGCGCTGGGCCTGGCCGTGCGCGAGCGCCTGTATGCGCCGGGCCAGGCCGTGCTGGATGAGGCCATCGAGCGGCTGCTGGAGCGCCACGACGCGCTCACGGGCAGCCTGTCGGCGCAGATGGGGCTGGTGTCGGCCAGCATGCGCCGGCAGGTGCGCGAGCAAAGCCAGGCGCTGGTGAGCGAGGCACACGAGCGCCAGCGCGAGCTGATGCTGGCCAGCGCCGCGCTGCTGGCGGTGGTGCTGGCCGCGGCGCTGTATGTGGAGCTGGGCGTGGTGCGGCGCGTGCTGCGCCTCAAGCGCATGGTGGATGCGGGCGAGGTGAACGCACGCGCGCTGGGCCAGCGCAGCAGCAGCCAGGGCGACGAGATCACGCGCCTGGCGGCCACGGTGGGCGACTACATCAGCCGCCTGCGCGCGCACGAGCGCGAGATGGAGCGCGCCAACGAGGCGCTGGCCTTTCAGGCCGAGCACGACATGCTCACGCGCTTGCCCAACCGGCGGCATTTCGAGGCCGCTTCGCTGCACCTGCTGCGCGAGACGCGCCAGCCGGTGTTCGCCATCGTTGGCGACATCGACCACTTCAAGTGCATCAACGACGGGCACGGCCACGCCACGGGCGATCTGGCGCTGATGCACGTGGCCGACGTGCTGCGCGCGGGCCTGCGCCAGGGCGAGCTGGTGGCCCGCATGGGCGGCGAAGAGTTCGTGGTGCTGGTGCCCGCGCCCACGGTGCAGGAGGCCGCGCGCCTGGCTGAGCGCATGCGCGAATACCTGGCCTGCACGCCGCTGGTGCTGGCAGACGGCAGCGCGCTGCCCATGACCATCAGCTTCGGCCTGGCCTGCGTGGCCGTGCCGCCCGCAGCAGGCGCGGCGGACGATGCCACGCTGCACGCGGCGCTGAAGGAAGCGCTGAGCGCCGCCGATGGCGCGCTCTACACCGCCAAGCACGCGGGCCGCAACCGGCTTGCCCTGGCACCCGCGCGCGAGTGCCAGGTGCCGCACGCGGCAGAGGCTGACATGAACGCATGTGAACGAAGGGGCATGACATGACCAAAGACATGAGACAAGGCAGCCGCGCATGGCACGTGCGCAGCCCGTGGTGCCGGTGGCTGGCGCTGGCCATCGCCTGCTGGGCGTTTGGCCTGGGCGTGGCGCAGGCGCAGAGCCGGGACACCGTGCGCGTGGGCCTGCAACTGGAGCCGCCCGTGCTCGACCCCACCGTCACCGCCGCAGCGGTGGCGGGCGAGGTCACCTACGGCAACGTGTTCGAGGGGCTGACGCTGATCGACGGCGAGGGCCAGGTGGTGCCGCGTCTGGCGCGCGAGTGGAAGGTGTCGGACGACGGCCTGAGTTACACCTTCAGCCTGCGCAGCGGCGTGCGCTTTCACGACGGCAAGCCCTTCGACGCCGAGGTGGCTGCCGCCAGCCTGCGCCGCCTGCTGGCACCCGAATCGGCCAACCCGCACCGCATGTGGTTCGACGGCATCGCGCGCGTGGAGGTGACCGGCAGGCACACCCTGGTGCTGCACCTGCGCCAGCCCGACAGCCTGCTACCCTTTGCCCTGGCGCTGCCCGCCGCCGTCATCGTGCACCCCGACACGGCGCTGGGCAACCGCGAGCACCCGGTGGGCACCGGCCCCTTTGCGTTCAGGCAGTGGCGGCGCGGCCAGTCGGTGGCACTGGAGCGCTTTGCGCGCTACTGGGGCAAGGCACCCGCGCTGCAACACGCCCAGTTCATCTTTCTCAGCAGCAGCGTGCAGACCGAAAACATGCTGGCCGAAGGCCTGCTGGACGTGCTGGGCAGCGTCACCAAGCGCACCAGCGACTTCATTCACCGGCCCGACTACCGCATCGTCACGCGCAAGGTCGAGTCCAAGCTGATCCTGGCCATCAACAACGCGCGCGCGCCCTTCAACGACGTGCGTGCGCGCCGCGCGCTGGCGCATGCGATAGACCGCGTGGCGCTCAGCCAGCTGTACGGCGACCAGCTTCAGCCCGCGCTTCTCGGCTCGCACTTCGCGCCCTGGCACCCGGCCTATGTCGATCTGGTGCAGCGCTACCCGCACGACCCGGCCCGCGCCCGCGCCCTGCTGGCCGAAGCGGGCGTGCTGCCTGGCACGCCCGTCACGCTCACGGTGCCGCCCACCGACTATGGCCGCTTTGGCGGCCTGCGCGTGGCAGCTGATCTGGAAGAGGCGGGCCTGCGCGTCGAAATCAAGCCCGTGGACTGGGCCACCTGGATGCGCGACGTGTTCGGCGCGGCCAACTACCAGCTCACGCTCATCATGCATGTGGAACCGATGGACCTGAACATCTACGCGCGCGACCACTACTACTTCAACTACGACAACGCCGCCTTCAAGGCCATCTGGCAGCAGGTGCTGGCCGCGCGCGATCCGGCGCGCATCAACGAACTGCTGGGCCAGGCGCAGCGCCGCCTGACGGACGACGCGGTGAACGTGTTCCTCTTCATGCGCCCCGAGCGCAACTTCGTGCGGCGCGGCCTGGTGGGGCTGTGGGAGAACAGCCCGATTCCCTCGTTCGTCTTGCAGGATGTGCGGTGGGAGAAGTGATGCTTGAGGTGGGTGTTTCAATAAAATGAGCTGCTTGCGTACGTTATAAAACGTTTTCACATATAAAGTATGATGAAATTGTTTTATATTGTACGAAAGAAGCTCACTTTTTGTATCCACCGAACACATCGCTCCTGCATGTCTGCGCCTGCCCCCGGCTACAGTCAAGGACATGGAAACCTTGGATACCGTGGTCGTTGGCGCTGGTGTGGTGGGGCTGGCCGTGGCGCGTGCGCTGGCGCTGGCCGGGCGCGAAGTGGTGGTGCTTGAGGCCGAGGGCGCTTTCGGCACGCAGACCAGCGCGCGCAGCAGCGAGGTGATTCACGCGGGCATTTACTACCCGCCAGGCTCGCTCAAGGCCCGCCTGTGCGTGCAGGGCAGGCAGATGCTCTATGCCTATTGCGCCGCGCGCGGCGTGGCGCACCAGCGCTTGGGCAAGCTCATCGTGGCCACCCGCGCGGCGCAGGTGGATGCGCTGCACGCCATCGCCGAGCGCGCCCAGGCCAATGGCGTGCACGACCTGCGCCTGCTCACGCGCGCCGAAGCCCTGGCGCTGGAGCCCGCGCTGGCCTGCGAGGCGGCGCTGCTCAGCCCGTCCACCGGCATCGTCGACAGCCACGCGCTCATGCTCGCACTGCTAGGCGACATGGAAAACGCGGGCGGCATGCTGGTGCTGAAGACCTGCGTTGACCGGGTGCGGGCCGAATCGTCGGTGATCGAGTTGACGATGGCCGACGGCACTGCGCTGGCCTGCCGCCAGCTCGTCAACGCGGCGGGCCTGCATGCGGTGGCGCTGGCCGCGCGCATCGACGGGCTGGCCCCGCAGCACGTGCCGCGCGCCTTTTTTGCCAAAGGCAGCTACTTCACATTGAGTGGCCGCGCGCCGTTTGCTCGCCTGGTGTATCCCGTGCCCGAGCCGGGCGGGCTGGGCGTGCACCTCACGCTCGACATGGGCGGGCAGGCCAGGTTCGGCCCCGACGTGCAGTGGGTCGATTCAGCGGATGACTTGCCTGTTGACCCCGCGCGCGGCGACGCCTTCTACGCCGAAGTGCGCCAATACTGGCCCGACCTGCCCGATGGCGCGCTGCAAGCCGACTACGCCGGCATGCGCCCCAAGATCAGCGGGCCCGGCCAGCCCGCCGCCGACTTCGGTGTGCAAGGCCCGCGCGAGCACGGCGTGCCCGGGCTGGTCAACCTGTTCGGCATCGAGTCGCCGGGTTTGACGAGCTGCCTGGCGCTGGCGGACGAGGTGGTGGGCGCGTTGGACGGGACTGCGCCGTGATGGATATTGACCCTGATCTGCTGGAAAAGGCTTTCGGCATCAGCGGCGAGCCGACCAAGAAGGCCACCGTGACCCGCGCGCTGAGGGAGTTCATCGCCCGCCGTGAACAGCAGCGCATGGTGGCGCTGTTTGGCAAGCTGGACTGGGACGACACGTTCGACTACAAGGCCGAGCGCTCACGCCAGTCATGCAAGGTTTGACGCTTCGCCTTGGCGCGCCAGCATGTGTCGTTTCAGCTTTGGCAGGCCATCTGAGCACGGTCTGCCCAGCCGCTCACCGCCCAGCGGCCAGCGCCCGCGCCACTTCGCCCACCAGCGGCGGCCCCTTGTAGATCAGGCCGGTGTAGATCTGCACCACGTCTGCGCCTGCCTGGATTTTGCCGAGGGCGTCGGCCCCGCTCAGCACGCCGCCCACGCCGATGATGGGAAAGCCGGGGCCGAGCGCGGTGCGCAGCTGGCGGATGACGCGGTTGCTGGCTTCAAGCACGGGCGCACCTGACAGGCCGCCCGCTTCGTCTGCATGGGGCAGGCCCGCGACGGCTTCGCGCGACAAGGTGGTGTTGGTGGCGACGACGCCGTCGATGCCGTGGGTTTGCAGCGCATCGGCGATGGCCTGCACTTGGGCGTCGTCCAGGTCGGGCGCGATTTTCAGGAACAGCGGCACGTGGCGGCCATGCTCGGCGGCCAGTTCGCCCTGGCGGCTTTTGAGGGCCGAGAGCAGCGCGTGCAGCGCGGCGTCGCTTTGCAGATCGCGCAGGTTCTGGGTGTTGGGGCTGCTGATGTTCACCGTCACGTAGTCGGCGTGCGGGTAGACGCCTGTCAGGCAGCTGAGGTAGTCGCCGGTGGCGCGCTCGATGGGCGTGGCGGCGTTCTTGCCGATGTTCAGGCCAAGCACCATGCGCTGGCGCTGGTTCTGCATGCGCTGTTCGCTATGGAAACGAGAGCTTTCTACGTGACGCACGAATGCTTGCAGGCCCTCGTTGTTGAAGCCCAGGCGGTTGATGAGGGCGTTTTTCTGCGGCAGGCGGAACATGCGCGGCTTGGGGTTGCCGGGCTGCGCCAGCGGGGTGACGGTGCCCACTTCGACGAAGCCGAAGCCCATGGCGTTCCAGGCGTCGATGCAGCGGGCGTTCTTGTCCAGCCCGGCGGCCAGGCCCACGCGGTTGGGAAAGGGCAGGCCGGCCAGCGTGACGGGGTCGTACACGCGCGCTTGCGCCCAGGCGCGTTGCAGCGGCGTGCCTTGTGTGCGGGCGAGGGTGTGCAGGGTGAGTTCGTGCGCCTTTTCGGCGTCGAGGCTGAAGAGGGCGGCGCGCGCCAGGCCGTAGGGGATGAGTGCCATCGGATAATTCTTGTCGTGTGCAAAGCAACGGGAAATTGTCGCAAATGACGCAAGACGAATTGAAGCGGATGGTGGGCTTGGCTGCGCTGGAGCATGTGGTGCCGGGCGAGATCGTAGGCGTGGGCACCGGCTCGACGGTGAATTGCTTCATCGACGCGCTGGCGCAGATCAAGGACCGCATCGCGGGCGCGGTGTCGTCGTCAGAAGCCTCTACCGCGCGGCTGAAAAGCCTGGGCATTGCCGTGTTCGAGGCCAATGCCGTGGGCGAGTTGGCCGTGTACATCGACGGCGCGGACGAGATCGACGCGCGCGGCCACATGGTCAAGGGCGGCGGCGCGGCGCTCACGCGCGAGAAGATCGTGGCCGCGCAGGCGCGCCGCTTCGTGTGCATTGCCGACGAGAGCAAGCGCGTGGACGTGCTGGGGCGCTTTCCGCTGCCGGTGGAGGTCATCCCGATGGCGGCGGCCCGCATCACGCGGCAGTTTGCGGCGATGAACGGCGAGGCCACGCTGCGCCTGAAGGACGGCGCGCCGCTGGTGACCGACAACGGCCAGCACGTTCTGGACGTGCGCGGCTTGCGCATTGAAGAGCCGCTGGCATTCGAGAGCGAGGTGAACCAGTGGCCCGGCGTGGTGACGGTGGGCGTGTTCGCGCACCAGCGCGCGCAGGTGTGCCTGCTGGGCACGCCCGGTGGCGTCAAGACGCTGCGCTTTGACTGAGCCGCAGGCCTGGAGCGAGCAGCGCATCCTCATCGCGGCGCTGCGCGGCATGATGGCCGCCGCCGTGCTGGTGGGGCTGGTGCTGGGCTGGCGCTATGCCACCGGCCCGCGCCCGGTGGAAGGCGTGCCGAGCGTGCGCGTGATCAAGCTGCTGCCCGCCACCTTCATGTGGGCGAGTGCGCCGGACGACGCGCGCTATCTGCCCCCAGGCATGCGCACTGCCGATGCGCCGCGCCTGCGGCTGATGGTGTTGCGCGCAAGCGATGGGCGCATCAGCGCCTTTTACGTGCCCTGGCACGAAGGCCGTGCCACCGTGCCCGTGAGCGAATCGCCCGGCACGCCCGGCCTGCCGTGTCTCGACTTGGCCCCGGACTTCAGCACGCAAGACATCGCCTGCCGCCAGAGCGCGCCGGGCTTCGACTTTGCGCTGCGCCACCGCTGGTCGCTGCAAGGCAAGGCGCTCACGCCCGGCACGCCTGATATGACGTCCGTGGCGGGTGAAGAAGTGGATGGCGACTGGTTGCCGATGGTGCAGCGCTGAAGGCGACGGTGGGTTACATCGACTCGGTCAGCATGCGGGCGTAGTCGTCCGCGCTGGCGACGCGCGGGTTGGTGCCGTGGCAGTGGTCGCGCAGCGCGTGGTGGGTGATGTCGCCAAACTGCGCCTCTTGCACGCCCAGCGCACGCAGGCCGGTGGGTAGGCCTAGGCGGGCGGTCATCTCGTGCACGGCTTGCGCCACGTCAGCGCCCTCGGGTAGGCCCATGGCCTGCGCCATGCGGGCGATGCGCGCCTGGCTGCGCACGCTGTCGGCTTCGGCGTTGAAGCGGATCACGGCGGGCAGGAAGATGGCGTTGAGCGTGCCGTGGTGCAGGCGGGGCACCAGCCCGCCCAGGCTGTGGCTTAAAGAATGCACGCAGCCCAGCCCTTTCTGAAAGCCCAGCGCGCCGTGCATGCTGGCGGCCATCATGTTCAGCCGCGCGTCGCGGTCGCTGCCGTCTTGCGTGGCGCGCTCGATGTGCGTCCAGCCGCGGCGCAGGCCCTCCAGCGCAATGCCGTCGGCCACGGGGTTGAAGGCCGGGGCCATGAACACTTCCATGCAGTGGGCGATGGCGTCCATGCCGGTGGCGGCTGTGAGGTGCGGCGGCAGGCCGAGCGTGAGCGCGGGGTCGCAAATGGCCGCTTTAGGCATGAGGTGCCAGCTGTGAAAGCCCAGCTTGCGCCCGTCATCCACGATGACGATGGCACCGCGCGCCACTTCGCTGCCGGTGCCTGCGGTGGTGGGCACGGCGATGAGCGGGGCCACGGCGTCCGAGATGCGCGGCGAGCCGCCTTCGATGGTGGCGTAGGTCTTGAGCGGCCCCTCGTGCGTGGCGGCAATGGCCACGCCCTTGGCGCAGTCGATGGGGCTGCCACCGCCCACGGCGATCAGGCCGTCGCAGCCCTGGGTGCGATACAGCGCCACCGCGCCGCGCACGGCGGCTTCGGTGGGGTTGGAGGGCACGTCGTCGAACACCGCATGGGGCAGGGCGGCCAGGCTGGCCAGCACCGGCTGCAACACGCCGGCGGCGCGCACGCCCGCGTCGGTGACGATGAGCGGGCGCGTGATGCCCACGCGCTCGCAATGGGCGGGCAGGCGCTCAAGCGCGCCAAAGTCGAACTCGATCTGGGTGAGGTACTGGATGAGGGCCATGGGCAAGGGCTTCCGCGCTACGATGGACTGGTCTGGGTGATGGGCAACGGTTCATTATTCAGCCAAACGGCAGGGGCTTTGGCGTGCCCATGTCCCGCGCGGCACAAGGGCGCTGGCCGCCTGCCGTGGCTCCCCGGCCAACCTGCGGGTGGGGTGGTGCGTTAAATTGTTTTTTCATGAAGGAGAAAACCCATGTCCAGACCGATGTTGACCCTGACGGCCGCGCTGGCGCTGACCGCTGCCGCGCCGCTGGCACAGGCGCAGATCGACCAGCGATCGACCATCGTGTGCGAAAGCCACGACGGCCAGTTCAACGAATGCCGCACCCCCTTTGGCAGCGCCCCCGTGCTGGTGCAGAAGCTGTCGTCGACCGACTGTGTGGAAGGCCGCAGCTGGGGCAGCCGCTGGCCGGGCACCGTGTGGGTGGCGCAGGGCTGCCGCGGCCGCTTTGCCGATGCCCGCAACGCAGGCGGCCAGGGCAGCGCCGGGGTAGGCCTCACGCGCGATGACCCCAACGTCGTCTTTGCCCCTCCGATTGCTTCGGATCGGGGCTATGACGGCGGGCGAGTGCTGCCAGAAGGCCGCTATGGCCACAACCCCGGCAACAACTACGTGCTGCGCTGCGAAAGCGACGGCGGCTCTCCGCGCGAATGCCGCGCACCCGTGCAAGGGCGTCTGGTGTTGCAGCGCCAGCTGTCGCAGACGGCCTGCATCGAAGGCCAGACCTGGGGCAGCGGCAATGGCCGGGTCTGGGTCAGTGGCGGCTGCCGGGGCGAATTTGCCCCTGCGGGCGGCTACGCCGTGGACTCGGGTGCCAGGGGCGGCTGGGGCTATGGCGGCTACACCACCACCTGCGCCAGCGAGGGCAACCGCTACACCCAGTGCCAATGGGACGGCCGCCAGGGCCGCCCGCGCCTGATCGAGCAGCTGTCGCAAGCCGATTGCCGCGAAGGCCAGAGCTGGGGCTACACACGTGGTCAGCTGTGGGTCAACAACGGCTGCCGCGCGCGCTTCGCCACGCGCTGACCGCCAAACGACCTCGCTCGCTCTGCGGCGCGACGTGTCATCCCGCTGCTGCCCGTTCATGGCGCAGCAGCGTTTTCTTTTTTTCGTCATGACCCCGCCCAGCCCCGACATCACCGCCCGCCTCACGCCCGCCATGCGCCTGCTGGTCGAGCGCATGGCGCGCGCGCCGTACCCGCCCCTGCACACCCTCACGCCTGCCGAGGCCAAGGCCGCCTACGCCAAATCCATCGGCGTGCTCGACGTGCCCAAGCCCGAGCTGGCGCGCGTGCAAGACCTGCACATCCCCGCGCGCGACGGCTTTGCGCTGCCTGCGCGCCTTTACGCCCCCAGCACACACACCGGCCTGCCCGTGCTGCTGTTCACCCACGGTGGCGGCTTCACCATCGGCAGTGTGGCCTCGCACGACACCTTCTGCCGCGCCATCAGCCAGCAAAGCGGCGCTGCCGTGCTCTCGCTGGACTACCGGCTGGCGCCCGAGTGGCGCTTTCCCACTGCCGTCAACGACGCCTGGGACGCCCTGGCCTGGCTGGCCGAAAAAGGCGCCAAACGGCTCGGGCTGGATGCGCGCCGCATCGCCGTAGGGGGTGATTCCGCAGGTGGCACGCTGGCTGCCGTCAACGCCATCCACGCGCGCGACGAAGGGCTTGAACTGGCGCTGCAACTGCTCATCTACCCCGGCACCACCGACCACCAAGACACCCCTTCGCACCAGATCTACGCCCACGGCCCCGTGCTGGACAAGCAGCTCATCGACTGGTTCTTCCACCAGTACATCGACAGCGTGGACCGCAGCGACTGGCGCTTCGCCCCCCTGAAAAGCGCCGAAGTGGACGACGTGACCCCCGCCTGGGTGGGCCTGGCCGAGTGCGATCCGTTGGTCGACGAAGGCCTGCTTTACGCCGACAAGTTGCGCGCCGCAGGCGTGCCGGTTGAACTGGAGATCTACCGCGGCGTCGTCCACGGCTTCATCACCATGGGCCGCGCGATTGCCGAAGCACGCCAACTGCACCGCGATGCAGCAACCGCACTGCGCACCGCCTTCGGGCTGTGAGCGTGTGCCAAGATCGATTCAACCCACGACCTTCACTGCCCGCCATGCCACCCACCGACGAAAGCGACCAGCCCGTCATCCGCGTGCACACCGGCGACTGGGCCACCCTGGGCGAAGCCGCCCGTGCCCTGCGCACCGCCGTGTTCATCGAAGAGCAGGGCATCACCCGCGAAGACGAATGGGACGACGCCGACGCCAGCGCCGTGCACGCGGTCGCTTTCAACCCGCTGGGCACGCCCGTGGCCACCGGCCGCCTGCTGCAAGAAGGCCTGCCTGGCAGCGGTCATGCGCGCATCGGCCGCATGGCCGTGGCCCGCCCCTTGCGCGGCAGTGGCCTGGGCCGCCTCATCGTGCAAGCCCTGCAACAAGCCGCCCACCAGCGCGGCGACACCCACATCGTCCTCAGCGCCCAGCGCAGCGCCGAAGCCTTCTACCAGCGCCTGGGCTACGCCGCGCAGGGCGAGCCATATGAGGAAGTGGGTATTGCCCACATCGACATGCGGCGGGCGCTGCCGTGAGGCGAAAAAACTTCAGCCCAAGAAAAAACCCAAGTGAAACGAATCACTTGGGTTTGTGTTTGCGAATATGGCCTTTGAGCCTCCATCTGCCATCAGATGATGGCCTGCAAGCCTTTGTCGGCAATCACGTTGAGCAGTTTGAGCGCCGGGCCTGCGGGGCGCGTTTCGCCTTGCTCCCACTTGCGCACGGTCGAGGCAGTGGTGTGCAGGTGAAGGGCAAACACGGGCTGGCTGAATTTCAAGGTTTCGCGCAGATGCTTGATGTCGGCCGCATCCAACTCCCGCACCGGCGGTGGGCAGATGGCGTCGAACTGACGCATCGTCACTTTGCTGATCGCCCCGGCCTCGTGAAGCGCGGCCAGGTCGCCACGCAGCGATTCAATGATCTTGCTCACAATGCACCTCCAGTAACACGCCCGATTCCAGGGCTATTGACAAAGCTGCTGCAGGCAACTCAAGAAGCACCTTGCCAGTAAATTGCAGTGCCTTCTTCTCGCCCTGCGTGATGTTCGCCTTGTCGTTCTTCGGGAACCCATGCAAGAACACATGGCGGCTGCCTATCCGGGCTGATAGCAGCGTCCGGTAGCCACCACTCTTGCCTGCGCCCGGACGGGCCACGCGCTTTTTGTAGAGAAAGCCGCCCAGGTCGGCATCAATCAGGCCGCTTTCCATCTCTTGAACGGCCTTGCACAAGGCATGGTCAGGCAGCTTCTGCGCCGTCTGCCATCGCGCGAAGTCCTTCCGTTTCAGGATTTCCATTTGATCAAAATGTACCCGATACGGGTATGTTGTGCAATGCGCCGGTTGTACGCGTGCGTTGCAAGAGGCCGTGGTCTGGCTGTATGGGGATTCAGCGGTGGAGCTTTGGAAAGCGCTCGGCATTTGACCTTGCCTCCGAAAAGCGCATGCCACGCTTGACGGTTCCGCCGTGAAGCCTCCCGAACCCGTTGCAATCAAGTACAGGCCCTACCGGGTTGGCTTTGGGTGGGAAGGTGAAGCGCCAAAGAAAAAACCCAAGTGAAACGAATCACTTGGGTTTGCATCTGGCGGAGCAGGCGGGATTCGAACCCGCGGTGGGCTATTAACCCACACACGCTTTCCAGGCGTGCGACTTAAACCACTCATCCACCGCTCCGTGGAAACCGCGCATTGTAGCGCGGCTGGGCCCGATGCGCTGGTTTCAGGCGTTGGTCTTTTGCGCCTGCACCATCTTCATGGCGGACGAGATGAGGGCCGAGACTTCGGCCATGTTGCTGGGCACGACGAGGGTGGTTTTGGCCTCTCGCGCCAGTTGGGCGTAGGCTTCGACGGCTTTTTCGGCCACTTTCAGTTGCACGGCGTCTTCGCCGCCGGGCTGGCGGATGGCGGTGCCGACGCGGGCGATGGCCACGGCGGTGGCGTTGGCCACTTCGGTGATGGCGGCGGCTTCGCCCTGGGCGTTGTTGATGGCGGCCTGCTTTTCGCCTTCGGACTTGGCGATGGCGGCCTGCTTCTGGCCTTCGGCCAGGTTGATCTGCTCCTGGCGCTTGCCTTCGGATGTGGCGATGACGGCGCGCTTTTCGCGCTCGGCGGTGATCTGTGCCTGCATGGCGCGCAGGATTTCGTTGGGCGGGGTCAGGTCCTTGATTTCGTAGCGCAGCACTTTCACGCCCCAGTTCAGCGCGGCTTCGTCGATGGCTTCGACGACCTTGGCGTTGATCATGTCGCGCTCTTCAAAGGTCTTGTCCAGCTCCAGCCGGCCGATGATGCTGCGCAGCGTGGTTTGCGCCAGTTGCGAGATGGCCATGATGTAGTTGCTGGAGCCGTAGCTGGCGCGCATGGGGTCGGTGACCTGGAAGTACAGGATGCCATCGACCTGCAGCTGCGTGTTGTCGCGCGTGATGCAGACCTGGCTGGGCACGTCGAGCGGGATCTCTTTCAGGTTGTGGCGGTAGGCCACGCGGTCGAAGAAGGGAATGATGAAGTTCAGGCCGGGCGAGAGCGTGGCGTGGTATTTGCCCAGGCGTTCGACCACCCAGGCGTTTTGCTGCGGCACGATCTTGACGCCGCGGGCGGCGAGGATGACGGCGATGACGAGCAGGACAAGTGCGATTTCCACGGTTGCGTTTCCTTCAAGACAAGGGGTTATTTAAAAAAGTGAGCTGCTTGCGTACGTGTTTAAACGATTTTATATACAAAAGTATATGAATTTGTTTTATAACGTACGCAAGCAGCTATGATTATTTTTTGCTCATACCGGCTCCACCAGCAGCCGGCTGCCCACCAGTTCGGTCACGCGGTGCGGGCCGGGGTGGGGCAGGGTGCCGGGGCGGGCGATGGCGGTCCATTGTGCGCCGCGGTAGCGCACGGTGGCGGTGCCGTCGGCGTTCCAGCCGTCGATGTGGATGGTTTCGCCCACGTCCAGGTTCACGCTGCGGTCAGCGCGCGGCGAGGGGTCGCCCGGTCTTCGGCGGCGCACCAGGTAGCAGGCGAGCACGGCCGCGCTGCTGACGATGGCGGCCACGGCGATCTGCACGGGCACCGATGCGCCCGCGTACGCCGCCAGCGCACCGGCCATGCCGCCGACGGCCAGCATGAGCATGTAGAAGGTGAGGGTGAACAGCTCCAGCGCGACGAGCACGCCGGTGATGATCCACCAGAGGGTTGAGTCGGCCATGTGGCCTCCGTTCGGGTTGTGGGAAGCTGGTGCGGCGCGCCGCCGGGCTGCGCGCCACGGGCATTGTCGGCCATCGTGCGGGGTGTGCTGCGCGCACGCCCAACTGTCACCCCCCAACTGTCACCCCGATTCCGTACACTCCGCCGCTGCATTGCCGCCTGACTTGCCGCTTTGCGGCTGGAGCTTGACCACCATGAAATTTCGCTTTCCCATCGTCATCATCGACGAAGACTACCGCGCCGAGAACACGTCCGGCTTCGGCATCCGCGCGCTGGCCAAGGCCATCGAGGAAGAGGGCTTCGAGGTGGTGGGGGCCACCAGCTATGGCGACTTGAGCCAGTTTGCCCAGCAGCAAAGCCGCGCCAGCGCCTTCATCCTGTCGATCGACGACGAGGAGTTCTCGCAAGGCCCCGACCTTGACCCTGCCGTGGTCAACCTGCGCAGCTTCATCGAGGAAGTGCGGCGCAAGAACAGCGACGTGCCTATCTACCTGCACGGCGAGACCAAGACCAGCCAGCACCTGCCCAACGACATCCTGCGCGAGCTGCACGGCTTCATCCACATGTTCGAGGACACGCCCGAGTTCGTGGCCAAGCACATCGTGCGCGAGGCCAAGAGCTATCTGGAGGGCATTCAGCCGCCGTTCTTCAAGGCGCTGCTCGATTACGCCGAAGACGGCTCCTATTCGTGGCACTGCCCCGGCCACTCGGGCGGCGTGGCTTTTCTGAAAAGCCCCATCGGCCAGATGTACCACCAGTTCTACGGCGAGAACATGCTGCGCGCCGACGTGTGCAACGCGGTGGAGGAACTCGGTCAACTGCTCGACCACGATGGCGCGATTGGCGAGTCCGAGCGAAACGCCGCGCGCATCTTCAACGCCGATCACTGCTTCTTCGTCACCAACGGCACCAGCACCAGCAACAAGATGGTGTGGCACCACACCGTGGCACCGGGCGACGTGGTGGTGGTCGACCGCAACTGCCACAAGAGCAATCTGCACGCCATCATCATGACCGGGGCCATCCCCGTGTTTCTGAAGCCCACGCGCAACCACTACGGCATCATCGGGCCGATCCCCAAGTCAGAGTTCGAGCCAGAAGCGATCCGCGCCAAGATCCGCGCCAACCCGCTGCTGAAACACGTCGACGCCGACGCCGTGCGCCCGCGCATCATGTCGCTCACGCAGTCCACGTATGACGGCGTGCTCTACAACACCGAGACCATCAAGCAGACGCTGGACGGCTACATCGACAACCTGCACTTCGACGAAGCCTGGCTGCCGCACGCGGCCTTCCACCCGTTTTACGGCACCTACCACGCGATGGGCAAAAAGCGCGCGCGGCCGAAGAACTCGGTGGTCTACTCCACCCAGTCCATCCACAAGCTGCTGGCCGGCATCAGCCAGGCCAGCCACGTGCTGGTGCAGGACTCGCAGAACGTGCAGCTCGACCGTGCGCTGTTCAACGAGGCGTATCTGATGCACACCTCTACCTCGCCGCAATACAGCATCATCGCCAGTTGCGACGTGGCCGCCGCCATGATGGAGCCGCCCGGCGGCACCGCCATGGTCGAAGAAAGCATTGCCGAGGCGCTGGACTTTCGCCGCGCCATGCGCAAGGTGGAAGAAGACTTCGGCAAGAACGACTGGTGGTTCCAAGTCTGGGGGCCGGAGAAAATCGCTGAGGAAGGCGTGGGCCGCGCCGATGACTGGATCATCAAGAACGGCACGGCCAAAAAAAGCTGGCACGGCTTCGGCAAACTGGCACCGGGCTTCAACATGCTCGACCCGATCAAGGCCACCCTCGTCACCCCCGGGCTGAACCTGGACGGCAAGTTCGACAAGACGGGCATCCCGGCTTCCATCGTCACCAAGTTCCTCGCCGAGCACGGCGTGGTGGTCGAAAAGACCGGGCTTTACAGCTTCTTCATCATGTTCACCATCGGCATCACCAAGGGCCGGTGGAACACGCTGCTCACCGCCTTGCAGCAGTTCAAGGACGACTACGACCGCAACCAGCCGCTGTGGCGCATCATGCCGGAGTTCTGCCAGCAGCACCGCCGCTACGAGCGCATGGGCCTGCGCGACTTGTGCCAGCACGTGCACCAGCTCTACGCCAAGTACGACATCGCGCGCCTGACCACCGAGATGTACCTCAGCGAGCTGACCCCCGCCATGCGCCCGGCAGATGCCTACGCCTGCATTGCCCGCCGCCAGGTCGAGCGCGTGGAGATCGACCAGCTCGAAGGCCGCATCACCGTGGGCCTGCTCACGCCCTATCCGCCCGGCATTCCGCTGCTCATCCCCGGCGAGGTGTTCAACAAGAAAATTGTCGACTACCTGAAATTTGCGCGCGAATTCGCGCTGCTGTGCCCCGGCTTCGAGACCGACATCCACGGCCTGGTCGAAGTCAAGGACGAGGCGGGCCACGTGCGCTACTACGCCGACTGCGTGGCCAGCAGCGCCGCCCCTGCCGCCCTGCTGCCGGTCACGGATGTGCAAGACACCATCGACGCCGCCAAAAGCAGCCGCCGCACCCGCACGCGGTGACCGAGTTTGACCCAGGAGCGAGAAAGCACCTGGGCCCTTGGCTTACACTTGAACATGATTGATTGACCACCCGAGAGAAGGACCCTCAACGATGTTTCCTGAGTACCGCGACCTGATCACCCGCCTGAAAACCGAAGGCAACCACGCACGCTTTCTGAACCTGTTCGAGAAGCACAACGAACTCGATCACAAGATCAAAGCCCTGGAAAGCCACGACGCAGGCGGCATCCACGCCGAGATCGAGACGCTGAAGAAAGAAAAACTGCATATCAAGGATGAGCTGTACACCATCCTGCGCACCGAAGCCGCCGAGAGCCAATAAGCGAGCTACGCAACGCGCCATGAAAAAACCCGCTTGGTGGCGGGTTTTTTCATGGACTGTTTGATTGAAAACATAGCTGCTTGCGTACGTTTTAAAACCTTTTCAATATGAAATCATGTTGAATTTGTTTTAAATCGTACGCAAGCAGCTATGGTATTTTTGATTCATTTCACCGCAGAGGCGCAGAGAACGCAGAGCTTCGCAGAGAGGTTTCATGGTTTTCCTCTGCGAAGCTCTGCGTTCTCCGCCCCTCTGCGGTGAAGGTATTGAGCCTTTGCCAGCCGCTCACTGGCAAGCCGGCGTGTTGACGATGGCGCGCAGGGCGTCGGTGTCGACAATGCGCACGTGGCGCTGCTTGACTTCGACGATGCCGTCGTCGGCGAACTTCGAGAAGGTGCGGCTCACCGTCTCCAGCTTCAGGCCCAGGTAGCTGCCGATCTCCTCGCGCGTCATGCGCAGCACCAGCTCGCTTTGCGAAAAGCCCCGCGCGTGCAGGCGCTGCACCAGGTTCAGCAGAAAGGCGGCCAGACGCTCTTCGGCGCGCATGCTGCCCAGAAGCAGCATCACGCCGTGCTCGCGCACGATCTCGCGGCTCATGATCTTGTGCACGTGGCTTTGCAGCGCGGGCACCTGGCGCGACAGCTCTTCGATGCGCTCGTAGGGCATGACGCAGACCTCGGCGTCTTCCAGCGCCACGGCGTCGCAGGTGTGGCGGTCGCCCACGATGCCGTCCAGCCCCATGATCTCGCCCGCCATCTGAAAGCCCGTGACCTGGTCGCGCCCGTCCTCGGTGGCGATGCAGGTCTTGAAAAAACCGGTGCGGATGGCGTAAAGCGCGTTGAAGCGGTCGCCGTTGGAAAACAGCGGCGTGCCGCGCTTGACCTTGCGCCGCGTGGCCACCAGCTCGTCGAGCTTGCCCATGTCGGTGCCCGACAGGCCCATGGGCATGCACAGCTCCCTCAGGTTGCAGTTGGAGCAGGCGACTTTGATGGCGTGAGGGGTCATGGCGGGCGGCGGCGTGGCGGGCACGCAAGGCAAACAGGAAAAGCGCAGCACGGTGGCTGCGTGCCGATGATTCTAGGCCAGCACCCGCCAGATGGCCTGGCCTTGATCCAGCGCAAGCCGGGTGGCGGCGGCTTCGGGCGAATTGATCGGCGTCAAGGCAAACGCGCCGCGCGCGCGTCACAGTCCACCAGCTGCGGGCCGATGGACCGTGACACGCGCGGCGGGTGGTGCACGAGCGCCGCAGACAACTGAAGTGAAAGATGACTTTGCTTCGCTCAATGATCGGCGCTGGCGCGCCATGACAAATGACAAAACAGCCATGCGAGCGGATGTGCTTCGTCATTGGTCATGTGCTCGCCAGAGCGCGCTCATTCGCCATGCGTTTCATGCGATGCGGATGGCGTGTAGCGCCATGGACAACTGAAATGAATTGACCGAGGACTGCCCGATGCCCGCCATCACCGCCGATTTGCTGACCCGTTTCGACGTGCCCGGCCCGCGCTACACGTCTTATCCCACGGCCGACCGCTTCGTCGAAGCCTTTGGCCAGGGCGAATACCTGCAAGCGCTCGACCAGCGCCGCACCGGCCCCTTCGCCATGGCGCTGCCGCTGTCGCTTTACGTGCATGTGCCGTTCTGCGAATCGCTGTGCTACTACTGCGCCTGCAACAAGATCATCACCAGGCACCATGAGCGCAGCGCGCCCTATCTGCGCTACCTGAGCCGCGAGGTCGATCTGCACGTGCAGCACATCGGCGCAGGCCAGACGGTGAGCCAGTTGCACCTGGGCGGGGGCACGCCCACCTTCTTCAGCGATGCCGAACTGAGCGAGCTGATGGCCATGCTGCGGCGCAACTTCAACCTGGTGGCCGGGGGCGAATACTCCATCGAGGTCGATCCGCGCACCGTCACCGAGGCGCGGCTCGAACACCTGGCGCGGCTGGGCTTCAACCGCCTGAGCTTTGGCGTGCAGGACTTCGACCCGCTGGTGCAAAAGGCGGTGCACCGCATCCAGCCCGCCGAAGACGTGTTTGCCCTGGTCGATGCCGCGCGGCGCATCGGCTTCGAGTCGGTCAACGTCGATCTGATCTACGGCCTGCCGAAGCAGACGCCCGAATCCTTCGACCGCACGCTGGCGCAAGTGGCCGAGCTGCGGCCCGACCGCATCGCGCTCTACGCCTACGCGCACCTGCCCGAGCGCTTCAAGCCGCAGCGGCGCATCATCGCCATCGACCTGCCCGGCGCCGCCAGCAAGGTGGCCATGCTGGCGCGCTCGCTGGCGGCGTTCGAGCAGGCGGGCTATGTCTACGTGGGCATGGACCACTTCGCCCTGCCCAACGACGCGCTGGCCGTGGCCAAGCGCCAGGGCCGGCTGCACCGCAACTTCCAGGGCTACAGCACGCAGCCCGATTGCGACCTGATCGGCCTGGGCGTGTCGGCCATCGGCAAGGTGGGCGCCACCTACAGCCAGAACGCCAAGACGCTGGACGAATACCAGGACATGCTTGACCACGGCCAGCTGCCCGTGGTGCGCGGCCTGGCCGTCACGCGTGACGACTTGGCGCGCCGCGCCGTCATCATGGCGCTGATGTGCCAGGGCGAGGTGTTGTTCGAGTCGATCGAGCTGGCGCACCTGATCGACTTTGGCGAGTACTTCGCCGCCGAGCTGCAAACCCTGCACGGCATGCAGGCGCAAGGGCTGGTCACGGTCAGCGACAGCGGCGTCCGCGTGACCGACACCGGCTGGTTTTTCGTGCGCGGGGTGGCCATGGTGTTCGACCGGTATTTGCAGGCCGACCGCACGCGGGCACGCTTCTCGAAAATAATATGAGCCGTTGAATCGCCTGCGGCGCATGTCCTTTTGTGCAAAGGGCGCACACATGACTTCGCTGCGCTCAATGACTGGCGCTGGCGCGCCATGACAAATGACAAATGACAAAAGCGCTGTGCATGCCGGGTCGTGGGTTATTTGTCATGCGCTCGCCAGAGCGCAGTCATTCGTCATGCGCTTCATGCGCAACGCCGTGAATGCTTCCCACCCACCCTGCAAGCCCAAGCCGTGCAAACCTCTCTCTTGATGACCGCCTTCGTGATGGGCCTGGCCGGCGGCCCGCACTGCATTGCCATGTGCGGCGCGGCCTGCGCCGGCATCGGGCAGGCGGCGGCGCCGCGCAGCACGCAGGCCATCGCCATCTTCCAGGCCGGGCGCATGGCCGGCTATGCCGCGCTGGGCGCGCTGGCGGCAGCCACCATGCAGGGGCTGGGCTGGCTCACCGTGCATTCGGCTGCGCTGCGCCCGGTGTGGAGCATGGTGCATGTGGCGGCGGTGGTGCTGGGGCTGATGCTGCTGATTCAGGCGCGCCAGCCCGTGTGGCTGGAAAACGGCGCCCGCCGCGTGTGGGCGCGCGTGCGCAGCGCCACGCAGCGCGCCGGACTGATGGCCCCGCTGGGCCTGGGCGTGGCCTGGGCGCTGCTGCCCTGCGGGCTGCTGTACTCGGCCGTCATGGTGGCCGCGCTGGCGGGCAGCGTGCCCGGGGGCGCGGCGGTGATGGCCGTCTTTGCCCTCGGCTCCGGCCTGTCGCTGCTCGTCGGCCCGTGGCTGCTGCTGCGCCTGGGCAGCAACGGGCGCGGCCAATGGGGCATGCGCCTGGCCGGGCTGGCCCTGCTGCTGACGGCGGGCTGGGGCCTGTGGATGGGCCTGGCGCACGATCAGGCGCCGTGGTGCATGACTCCCCCCTGAGTCGCCTTCGGCGCCTTCCCCCTGAGGGGGACGCCGCTGGTCGCCGGGGGAACCCCGGCTCGGGCGGCCCTGGACTGGCCTGCTCCGCGGCCTTTGGAAAGGGCCTGCTGCGCGGCCCTTAAGTGAAACATGACTTCGCTTCGCTCCATGATCGGCGCTGGCGCGCCATGACAAATGACAAAGGTGCCGTGCCAGTGGGTGCGTGTGGTCATTTGTCATGCGCCGAAGGCGCAGTCATTCGTCATGCGCTCGCCAGAACGCAGTCATTCGTCATCGCGCACCGCTGGCGTTTCATGCCGTGCGGGCGGCGCGTCAGCGCAATGGATAGCTGCGATGCGTTTCAGGCGCGTAGCCAAGGGCGCGGCACAATGCCGGTTTTCGTGTGTGAAGAAGGTGGGAGCGGGTGCTGCAAACCGTGTTGGCCGCGTTGGCGGCGTATTTGATCGGGTCGCTCAGTTTTGCGGTCATCGTCAGCCGCGCGTTCGGGCTGGCCGATCCGCGCAGCTATGGCAGCGGCAACCCGGGCGCGACCAACGTGCTGCGCTCGGGCTCGAAGGCGGCGGCGGTGGTCACCTTGCTGCTGGATGCGGCCAAGGGCTGGCTGCCGGTGGCCTTGATTGGCTGGTTTGGCGGGCCGCTGGGTTTGGGCGAGGGCGCGCAGGCGCTGGCCGGGCTGGCGGCGTTTCTGGGGCACCTGTATCCGGTGTTCTTCGGCTTCAAGGGCGGCAAGGGCGTGGCCACGGCTGTTGGCGTGCTGCTGGCCTTGCAGCCGCTGCTGGCGCTGGCCACGGTGGTGAGCTTCGCCATCATCGTGTTTTTCTTCCGCTACGTGTCGCTGGCATCGATGGTGGCGGCGCTGTTTGCCCCGGCGTATTACCTGATGGGAGACGGCGTGGCCTGGCAGGCCAGCGGCGCGAAAGCGTTGGCCATGCTGGCCATGGCGGCGCTGCTCGTCTGGCGCCACCGGGAGAACATCCAGCGACTGCTGGCGGGCACCGAATCCAAACTGGGACGCAAGAAAACATGAGCACGCCAACCCCATCACCTGCCGTGCACCGCCACGGCGTCGGCCCGCGCCTGTCGGAAGCGGCGGTGTTCAACGGCGTGGTGTATCTGGCCGGCATGGTGCCCGAGAGCGGTGCCGCCGACATGCGCGGCCAGACGGCCGATGTGCTGGCGCAGGTGGACACGCATCTGGCGGCTTGCGGCAGCGACAAAAGCCGCCTGCTGCGCGTGCAGATTTACCTGGCCGACATCGACGACATCCACGCCATGAACGAGGTGTGGGACGCCTGGGTGGTGCCCGGCCACACGCCACCGCGTGCCACGGTGCAGGCGCGCCTGGGCGACCCGGCGTGGCGCATTGAAGTGGTGGCCACGGCGGCGCTTGCGTGAATTAAAAAATATAGCTGCTTGCGCGTGTATTTAATAGATTTCATAAGATTTTCTTATAAAATTGTTTAATTGCACGCGCAAGCAGCTATTGTTTTGTTGTTTTCTCGTCCTCTGGCTTTTCTCCTGGCGGCGGGTGAATCCCTAGGCCCAAGGTGTGCCTGCGCCGTTACACTGCGTGGCCTCACACGTTCCCAATAGTCAAGGAGATAAAGGCATATGGACCGTCGTTCCGTTATCAAGCAAGCCGGCATTGCCGGCGTTCTGGCCGCTGGCGTTGCGCCTGCGGTACACGCGCAGGCTGCCGTGCGCTGGCGCATGGCTTCGAGCTTTCCCAAGTCGCTCGACACCATCTTCGGCAGCGCCGAGAAGTTCTCGCAAACCGTGCGCGCCCTCTCGGGCGGCAAGTTCGAGGTGTCGGTACACCCCGCCGGCGAGCTGATGCCCGCCTTTGGCGTGGTCGATGCGCTGGAGAAAGACACCATCGAAATGGCCCAGACGGCGGCCTACTACTTCGCCGGCAAGGACCCCATCTTCTCCATGAGCTGCGCCGTGCCCTTCGGGCTGACCACGCTGCAGATGATTTCGTGGAAGACGCAGGGCAACGGCGGCAAGCTGCTCAACGACTTCTTCGCCAAGTACAACTTCCGCACGATGAGCGCGGGCAACACCACCACGCAGATGGGCGGCTGGTACCGCAAGGAGATCAAGACCGCCGCTGACCTCAAGGGCCTGAAGATGCGCCTGGGCGGTGGCATCTTCGGTGAGGCGATGGCCAAGCTGGGTGTGGTGTCGCAGTCCATGCCCGCAGGCGACATCTACCAGGCGCTGGAAAAAGGCACGCTCGACGCCTGCGAATTCGTCGGCCCCTACGACGACGAGAAGCTCGGCTTCAACAAGGTCGCGCAGTTCTACTACTACCCCGGCTGGTGGGAAGGCGGTGCCGATCTGGAGTTCTTCATCAACAACAAGGCGTTCGACAAGCTCTCGGCCGAGAACAAGGCCATCTTGCAAGCGGCTGCCGACGTGGCCGCGGTGGACATGACCGCCAAGTACGGCGCCCGCAACCCGCCCGCGCTCAAGCGCCTGGTGGGCGGCGGCACCAAGCTCATGCTGTTTCCCAAGCCCGTCATGGACGCAGGCTTCAAGTCATCGCAGGAGGTCTATGCCGAGCACGTGGCGCGCTCGCCCGAGTTCAAGAAGATCTACGAAGACATGCGCGCCTTCCAGCGCGACCAGATCCTCTGGAACCGCCATTCCGAGTATCCGTACAACCAGTACATGAACAGCGTCAAGATCTGACGCGCCTCCCTCCCCTTGCTGTCGCGGGGGGGCGCATCCGATACCCGGTGCAAGCCCGGGCATGGATGCCTGGAGCGCAAAAGCCGCGCCCTTCGGGGTGCGGCTTTTGTTTTGGGGTGTGATGGGAGTGTTGGGCGTGTTTTCCGCCTGGCGCTCGGTTTTGCTCCCTCTCCCTCTGGGAGCGGGCAGGGGTGAGGGCAAGCCACCCTCGCTTCACCTTGCGGCTGGCATGGCTGCCATCCCCTTGGCAGGCAGGGTAGAGCGAAACCCAGCGTTCTCGCGAGCCGGCTTGTTGGGTTTCGCTGCGCTCTACCCAGCCTGCAACTACCCGACAGGGATGCCTGCAACGCAAAAAGCCGCACCTCGTGGGGTGCGGCTTTTGTTTGGGGCAGTGCGCTGCCCCGGCGCGGGTGGGTTACTGCGCCTTCAGCGACTCCTGCATGGCTTGGGCGGGGTCGTCGCTGCCGTAGCCTTCGGCGGGGGCGTCGGGCGTGGCGGGGGCGGCGGCGTCGTTGCCCCACATGGAGTCGTTGCCCCAGCCGGCATCGCCGGCGGGGGTGTCCGTGCCGCTGGTGCCGGGTGCGGCGCCGCCGGCAGGTGGATCACCCCAGAGCGAATCGCCGCCCCAGCCGGGAGCGGTGGTGGCGGGTGCGGTGTCGCCATAGCTGCCGCCGGTGCCCAGGCTGTCGCGCATCTGCTGGCCGATGGCGTCCATGTCGAAGTCGATCTTCTTGTCCAGGCTGCCCGTGACCAGCGTGGGGAAGGCGATCAGCACGCCCACCATGATGAGTTGCATGCCGAGGAAGGGCAGGGCACCTTTGTAGATCTGCATGGTGGTCACCGGCTCCATGACCTTCTTGGTGACCTTGTCCACATACGGCTTGTCGGGCGCGACCGAGCGCAGGAAAAAGAGCGCAAAGCCGAAGGGCGGGTGCAAGAACGAGGTTTGCATGTTCACCGCCAGCAGCACGCCGAACCAGATGAGGTCGATCCCCAGCTTGTCGGCCACGGGTGCGAGCAGGGGCACGACGATGAAGGACAGCTCGAAGTAGTCGAGGAAGAACGCGAGGAAGAAGATGAGCACGTTCACAAAGATGAGAAAGCCCACCTGTCCGCCGGGCAGCTGGCTCATCAGGTGCTCGACCCAGATGGGGCCGTCGGCGGCCTGAAAGACCAGGCCGAACACGGTGGCACCGATCAGGATGAACATCACGAACGAGGCCAGCTTGGTGGTGGCCGCCAGCGCCTGCTTGAGCAGCGACAGGTTCATGCGCCCGCGCAGCAACGCCATGATGAGCGCGCCCATGGCGCCCATTGCGCCGCCTTCGGTGGGCGTGGCCACGCCCAGGAAGATGGTGCCCAGCACCAGGAAGATGAGCAGCAGTGGCGGGATGAGCACGAAGGTCACGCGCTCGGCCAGGCGCGAGAGCAGGTTCAGCCGCAGCAGCTTGTTGGCGATGGCAATCAGCCAGGCCAGGCCGACCGCGCCGCAGGCGGCAACGACGATTTTTTCGTCGGTCGGCACCGAGTCCACCGGCTTGCCCAGCCACCAAGTGTGTACTTCGGGCATGTGGCGCGCCAGCACCACGGCCACCACGGCCGAGATGACGGCCAGCACCAGCAAAGAGGGGTAGCCGCTGCTGCCATCAGGCTGGCGAAAGGCGCGCGCTTCGACGGGCAGCGCGGGCACCAGCTTGGGCTTGAAGATGGCCAGCGCCACGATGTACATCACGTACATGCCCACCAGCATGAACGCGGGGATGAACGCACCCTTGTACATGTCGCCCACGCTGCGGCCAAGCTGGTCGGCCATGATGATGAGCACGAGCGAAGGCGGGATGATCTGCGCCAGCGTGCCCGAGGCGGCGATGACGCCCGAGGTCGTCCGCCGGTCGTAGCCGTAGCGCAGCATGATGGGCAGCGAGATCAGGCCCATCGAGATGACCGAGGCCGCCACCACGCCCGTGGTGGCCGCCAGCAGCGCACCGACGAAGATCACCGCCAGCGCCAGCCCGCCGCGCATGGGGCCAAAGACCTGGCCCACCGTGTCGAGCAGGTCTTCGGCCATGCCGCTGCGCTCCAGGATCAGCCCCATGAAGGTGAAAAACGGCACGGCCAGCAGCGTGTCGTTGGCCATGATGCCGATCAGGCGCTGGGGCAGCCACGCCAGCACGCTGGAGGGGAAGATGCCCAGCTCGATGCCCAGCACGCCGAAGAACAGCCCGCAGGCGCCCAGGCTGAAGGCCACGGGAAAGCCCAGAATCAGAAAGCAGATCAGCCCCGCGAACATGATCGGGGCGTAGTTGGTGGCGATGAATTCCATGGTGGTGTGTCCTGTGCGCGCGTGCGGCGTCGTTCGTCAGCGCGCGCCCGCGGCAGCGGCGGCTTCCTTGGCTTCGGTTTCGCTGCGCAGGGCGGCGGCCAGCTCGTCCTCGGCGGACTGCTCGGTTAGGCGGCTGAAGGGGTCGGGCCCGATGCCGCGCAGAAAGGCGATGCGCTTGATCAGCTCGGAAAAGCCTTGCAGCATCAGCAGCGCAAAGCCCAGCGGCATGGCCAGCCACACCGGCCAGCGCACCAGCCCGCCCGCGTTGGGCGACATCTCGCCCGACTGGAACTTGTCGATCACGATCGGAATGCCCAGGTACAGCACCAGCAGGCACAGCGGGGTGAGAAACAGCGCAAAGCCGATGATGTCGATCCAGATGCGCGCCTTCATGGGCAGGCGGCTGTTGAGCACGTCGATGCGCACATGTTCGCGGTGCAGCAGCGTGTAGCCCGCCGCCAGCAGGAACGACCAGGCGAAGAGATACCACTGCACTTCGAGAAAGGCGTTGGAGCTGTAGTTGAACGCCTTGCGCACCACGGCGTTGGTGGCGCTGATGAAGGTGGCGGCAAAGATGAGCCAGATGATCCATTTGCCCGCCTGGGCGTTGAGCCAGTCAATGGCCCGCGAGATCTTCAAGAGCGCTTGCATGGGTGTCTCCGTGGAGTGGATGGCGCGGGCATGGGGTTTGCGCCCGGCCTGAAAGAACAGCGCCGCGGCAGGTGGGTCACACCCGCCGGGCGCCAAGCGGTGCGCGATTGTAATGAGACGTTTGCGAGCGGAAAACAGCAATTTCCCTAGCATCGGGGCCTTGCCCGGCGACCCTGGCCAGGCCCCCCCGGCGCAAGCGCAGGAGCCGCGCCGGTTCAACCCTCACGGCGTGCGTGTGGCCAGGCCCGACACATGCCCGCACGCCCAGGTCGCCCATGCGCCAAAAGCCGCTCAACCGGGTCCGCTCGCCCGTCGGCCCGCAGTCTTTCTCCAACGTCCGCAAGCGGCGCCCGCAGGCCAGACAGGCTGGTTTTTGCCTGTACCATGGACAAGAGATAATAAAAAAGTAGCTGCTTGCGTAGTATATAAGCCATTTTCAATTGAAAATGATTTGAAAACAATATATAAGCTGCGCAAGATGCTATGGTTTATTTGGTCTCTCGCTCACCTTCACCCCCACGCATGGCATAGACTTCCCCTCGCCCGCGCAAGGCGGGCGTTTTCATTGGACGTGCCGCATGCCCACTTCTCGTGCTTCTCCCGCCCCCCAAGCCGACGCCTGGCACGTGGGCGACGTGCCGTTGGCCAGCCGCTTTTTGCTCGGCACCGCCGGCTACCCCTCGCCGCAGGTGCTGGCCGACGCGATCGCCGCCTCGGGCACGCAAGTCGTCACCGTGGGGCTGAAGCGCCAGCTGGCCGCCGCCAATGCCGCGGGCGACAACGGCTTCATCGCCATCATCCGCGCCGCCATGCAAACGCAGGGCGCGCGCCTTTTGCCCAACACCGCCGGCTGCACCACCGCGCGCGAAGCCGTGCAGCTCGCCCACATGGCGCGCGAGCTGTACGACACGCCCTGGCTCAAGCTGGAAGTGGTGGGCGACGAATACACGCTGCAACCCGACCCGGTGGAGCTGGTCGAAGCCGCGCGCCAGTTGTCGAAAGACGGCTTCACCGTCTTCCCCTACTGCACCGACGATCTGGTCACCTGCCAGCGCCTGCTCGACGCGGGCTGCCCGCTGCTCATGCCCTGGGGCGCGCCCATCGGCTCCGGCCAGGGCCTGGTCAACCCGTTTGCACTGCGGCTTTTGCGCGAGCGCCTGCCGGGCGTGCCCCTCGTCATCGACGCCGGCATCGGCGCGCCCAGCCACGCGGCGCAGGCGATGGAGATGGGCTTTGATGCCGTGCTGCTCAACAGCGCCGTCAGCCAGTCGCCCGACCCCGTGCGCATGGCGGGCGCCTTCAGGCAAGCGATTGAAGCAGGCCGCGCGGCGTACCTGGCCGGCGTGATGGCCAGGCAAGACTTTGCGGTGGCGACCACGCCGGTCACGGGCAATCCGTTTTTGATTGGCTAAGGAGATGCGATGAGCTTCAAGACCGCCGAGCCGTTCCTGAAAGATTTGCTGGACTCCATTGCCAAAGGCGAAACGCAGCTGCCGGATTTTCAGCGCGGCTGGGTATGGGACGACAACCACATCCGTTCGCTGATTGCCAGCCTGTCGCTGTCCTACCCGATTGGGGCCGTGATGCTGCTGGAGGCCGGTGGCGTGCCGTTCAAGCCGCGCCTGTTCGAGGGCGTGGCACGGCAGCCTGCGCCCGCGCCCAGGTGGCTGGTGCTTGACGGGCAGCAGCGCCTGACCTCCATGTACCTGGCCTTGCGCAGCGGCCAGCCGGTGAAAACGCGCACCGAAAAGGGCGACGACATCAGGCGCGTGTATTTTCTTGACATGAAAAAGTGTCTGGACGCTGCCGCCGACCGTGAAGAAGCCGTGTTGTCGTTGCCTGAATCACTTCAGGTCACGTCGGACTTCGGGCGCAGAGTTGAGCAGCAGAGCGATGCCAGCACGCCCACCCTGCAGTTTCAGAACAAGCTGTTTCCGGTGGCGCTCATGTTCGACACGCAGGGCTTCATGCAATGGAAGATGGGCTACGCCCAGCACTGGGGCAACGATGCGGACGCCATGATGTTCATGATGCGTTTCGAGCAGGAAATATGGCTGCGTTTTCAGCAGTTCAAGGTGCCCGCCATTGAACTGACGCAAGACACCCCGCGCGAAGCGGTGTGCCAGGTTTTCGAGAAGGTCAACACCGGCGGCGTCACCTTGACGGTGTTCGAGCTGGTGACGGCGACTTTCGCCGCGCACGAGTTCAATCTGAGGCAGGACTGGGACGCCAGGCAGACCCGGCTTTTCGCCAGGCATGGCGTGCTGCGCGTGCTGGACGGCACGGGTTTTCTGACCGCCGTGACCTTGTTGGCGAGCTTTCGCCGTCATCTGCAGAACGCGGCGGCGCCCATATCGTGCAAGCGCGCGGATGTGCTGCGGCTGGAGTTGAGTGACTTCAAGGCGCTTCAGGCCAGCGTTGAGGCAGGGTTCAGGAAAGCCGCTGAGCTGCTGGCCGAGGAAAAGATATTCGACAGCAAGGGCGTGCCCTATGCCACGCAGCTGATTCCGCTGGCGGCCATATGCGCCCAGCTGGCATCACGCGCGGATGAGCACGGCGTCAAGCAGAAGCTGCTGCGCTGGTACTGGTGCGGTGTGTTTGGCGAGTTGTATGGCGGCGCCAACGAGACACGTTTTGGCATGGACTTGCCCGGCGTGGTGCGCTGGGTTGAAGGCGGACAAGAGCCGCGCACCGTGCGTGACGCCAGCTTTGCACCACGCCGCCTGCTGTCGCTGCAAAGCCGGCAGGCCGCGGCCTACAAGGGGCTGGCTGCGCTGCTGATGAAGCACGGCAGTGAAGACTTCATCAGCGGCACGCCCATCGATCTGAACACCTATTTCAACAACGCCATCGACATTCACCACATCTTCCCGCGCGCCTGGTGCGAATCGCGCCAGCCCGCCTTGCTGCGCGAGAAATGGAACAGCGTGGTGAACAAGACGCCGCTGGCTGCGGGAACCAACCGTTTCATCGGCGGTGACGCGCCCAGCCACTACCTGGCGCGCATCGAAAAAAACAAAAAGGTCGGCCAGGGTGACCTGGACGGGTTTCTGGACTCGCACGCCATTGATGTGGCACATCTGCGTGCCGATGATTTCGACGCTTTTTTGCGTGCGCGGGCTGCCGCTTTGCTGGACCTGATTGAGCGCGCCACCGGCAAGGCGGTGGCTGGGCGTGACAGCGAGGAAACCGTTCAGGCGTTTGGCGGCAAGCTGCTGGCAGCGCAGAAAGCGGTGGCCCCCTGATGGGCAAGTCGCGACCCATCATCTGGTCCATCGCCGGCAACGACTCGGGCGGCGGTGCGGGCCTGAGTGCCGATGCGCGCGCGGCCGACGCCTGTGGCGTGCACCTGTGCCCGGTGGTGGCTGCCGTCACGGCGCAGAACTCGGTAGGCGTGGCGCGCATCGAGGCCATTGCGCCCGACGTGCTTGACGCGCAACTGGCCGCGCTGGCCGCCGACATGTCGCCGGCCGCCATCAAGACCGGCTTGCTGGGCAGCGCACAGAACATCGCCGTGGTCGCGCGCTGGGTGGATGCGCTGCGCGCGCGCGGCCCGCTGGCGCTGGTGGTCGATCCGGTGTTGCGCGCCAGCACGGGCGCGGCTTTTGCCGATGAGGCGGTGCTGCGCGCCTACGTGACCGAGTTGCTGCCGCGCGCGACGCTTATCACGCCCAATGGGGGCGAGGCGGTGCGGCTGGTGGGGGCGCTGCAAGGTCGCGATGTGGTGGACGAGCGTGTGGGCGAGGGCGGGCTGCCCCTCACCCCAGCCCTCTCCCCAGAGGGGAGAGGGCGTTCGGGTGTCGACATGCATGAGGCTGCGGCGATGGATGCGGTGCGGCCCCCACCCCAGCCCTCCCCCAGGGGGGGAGGGAGCCAAAGCCTTGCCACGCCCGTTGCCCCGGTTTTGCCCCCGCTCCCCCCTGGGGAGGGGGCTGGGGTGAGGGGCCGCCCCGCATCCGCCGCCACGTCCGCAAACACCGCCCCCGACGCCCCCACGCTGGCCCACGCCCTGCGCGCCGCAGGCGCACAGTCCGTCGCCATCACCGGCGGCGACAGCGCGTTGGGCTCGGGCTGGTCGCTCGACTGGCTAGACACCCCCCACGCCAGCGGCTGGCTCGCCCTGCCGCGCATCGACACGCCGCACACCCACGGCACCGGCTGCACCTTCGCCACCAGCGCGGCAGCGGCGCTGGCGCGCGGCTTTGTGCCCGCCGATGCGCTGGTGCTGGCAAAACAAGCGACCACGCACGCCATCGCCCACGGCTACGCAGCAGGGCAGGGCGCAGGGCCGGTGGCCGCGCGCGCGGGCTTTGCCACAGAGCCGGGCCTGACGCCCTTCATGTCGTGGGGCGCAAACTTTGATATGGCTCCCCCCCCCTTTTGGGGAGGGTTGGGGTGGGCGTCAACCACGGCGGATGCATCAAAGGTGGTCAGCCCCCATCCCAGCCTTCCCCCAAAGGGGAAAGGAGCGGGCAGCCTGGCCACCCTGTACGCCATCGTCGACAGCCCCGCCCGCGTGCGCCAGCTGCTGCAAGCCGGCGTGCGGCTGGTGCAGTTGCGCATCAAGACCCCCGCCGCGCCCGATGCCGCCTGGCACGCCGCGCTGCGCCAGTCCATCGCCCAGG